>JANMIS010000880.1:0-6217 GCA_031375925.1 Synechococcales cyanobacterium OTE_70_concoct_197_sub | reverse complement strand
TTTATCTATCGTTTCGGGAGTTAGACTTCCCAGATCTGACGGTGGATGGTAGCTATCCCTTAGTTGGGGCGATCGCGGCGGCCTTGATCTTAAAGGGAATCCCACCGATCGTCGCGACCCTAATGGCCATCATTGCAGGGGCAATGGCAGGACTTTGTACTGCAACGTTAAATGTGAAATTCAAGATTTTGAATTTATTGGCGAGCATTCTGACAATGATTGCGTTGTATTCCATTAATCTTCGGATTATGGGTCGTCCTAACCTTCCTCTGCTCAATCAGCCCACAATCTTTCAACCCATCACTGCTTTATTACAAACTCTTCCAGAACCGATTCCGACCTTTGGAAACACCTTGCTGCTAGGCACAATTGCATTCACCACCAAATTGATATTCGATCGGTTTTTACAATCTGAAATCGGGCTGGCGATGCGGGCAACGGGCGCTAATCCTGCCATGGCCCGAGCGCAGGGAATTTCAACTGACGCCATGATTTTATTGGGAATGGCGATCGCCAATGGATTGAGTGCATTTGCAGGCGCGCTATTTGCTCAGCTCAACGGGGGCGCAGATGTGGGCATGGGCGTTGGGACCATTATTTTTGGGTTGGCGGCTGTGATTGGTGGGGAAACGCTGTTTGACAAGCTGACCATTTGGCAGGCAACGATCGGAGCCATTGTTGGATCGATTCTCTATCGCATTGTCATTGCGGTTGCATTACAGGCCGATTTTCTGGGGATCCAAGCCCAGGATTTAAATCTAGTGACGGCGGTGTTGGTGACGATCGCGTTGATAATCCCGAGACGATTGGGTCAAAAGGAGTAATAGTAGTCTGGGATTGTCAGAGACGATTGGGGCAATATGAGTCTACTCCTCCATCCCTATCATGACGTTTCATGTAACCCGTATGCTTGAAGTTGCTGCGCCGCCTCTCCCCATTCCAGCCGAAAGCTTACAGTCACTCGTTCAGAATTTTCCGACCGGTATCCTACTATGCAGCATGGATGGAAATTTTTTGTACGCGAATAAATTTTTGGTGAACATGTTAGGATACGAAGCCGAGGAACTCTTAAAGCTGAGCTATTGGGAACTGACGCCCCAGAAATATCAAGAAAAAGAACTGCTACAAATGGCCTCTCTTCAGCATAGTGGAAGCTATGGTCCCTATGAGAAAGAGTACATTCATCGTTCTGGGAAGCTTCTCCCCATTCGGCTCAACGGGATTCGTGTCCAGATCGAAGGTCAAGAATGCATTTGGTCCATGATTGAAAATATGAGTTCTGAAACAGGGCGTCATGCGAATCACGAGATTCAAAGATCCTATGCAATCCATACGGAAAAAATGTCTGCTCTACAGCAATTAGTCGCTGGAGTTGCCCATGAGATTAATAATCCTGTTAACTTTATCCATGGAAATCTAACCCACCTGACACAATATACAGATGACCTGTTATCGATCGCTCAGCTTTGTCAGACCCATTATGCAGAACTCCCAGTTCAATTAAAAGACCAACTTGATGAAATTGATCTTCTCTATCTTGTGGAAGATCTACCGAAGCTACTTAAGTCAGCCCGCAGTGGAAGTGAACGCATCCGGAAAGTTGTGCAGTCTCTTCGTCGGTTTTCTCGTCTGGATCATGATGGTAAAAAAGTAATTGATATCCATGAAGGCTTAGAAGACTGTCTTCTACTGATTCATCATCGGTTCCAGAAGTTGAAAGTTAATTTAATTCGAGACTATCGATGCTTACCGTCCATTCCGTGTTTTCCAGGCGATCTCAATCAAGCGTTTCTCAATATCTTAAATAATGCGATCGATGCATTACAAGGTGTAGAAAATCCGACGTTAAAAATTTCAACAGAACTCTACGGCAAGCACCTAGCCATTCGGATTCAGGACAACGGGCGTGGGATAGATCCGGCCATCGCAGGCAAAATATTCAATCCCTTTTTCACCACAAAGCCCGTCGGAGAAGGGACGGGCTTAGGACTAACGAACAGTCATCAGATTATCACCGAGCAGCACCAAGGGTTTCTGTCGTTTCACGCCATGAGCGGCGGGGGCACAGAATTCATGATTCAGCTTCCCTATGCTCATTCGTGACGCATAGAAGCTGGTTACGGCTTCAGGTCAGAGCAACTAACGACCGATCGATTGCAAGACACGACGATCGCTTTCCGCCGTCAGCCACCAAGGCTCATGCTGTACACACCAATCCACATAGCGTTGAATGCCTTCCTCAATGGATAGCGCCTTCGGTAAGTGGGAGTATAAAGCGTTGAACCGAGCATTATCCGCCTTCCGTCCCCGCTCACCTTCATCGGGCACGGGCCTATATTCAATTTGAATATCCAGGTTCAAGGCTTTGATCACCTGCTGTGCCACCTCTCGAATGGTGGTGTTGTTGCCAGAACCTCTTTGGACAGGCACTTTAGGCAATAATAGGGTCTCGGGATGCCAGAGATTAAGCAGCCAATGGGTAATGTCTGAAACGTAGATAAAGTCTCGCCCTTGACGGCCACTCCCCCAAACTTCTAAGTCCCGAGTTGGGTGATTGAGCGCTCTAGAAATTAAAGCCTGAACCACCTGAGCATTGCGCCCCATCATAATGCTTCTGGGACCATACACATTGTGGAATCGAACGATCGCAGTTTTAGTGACACTCAACCCTCGCAGGTGCATTTCGATCGCCTTTTCTCCTAATAGTTTCTGTCCGCCATAAAGGGTGTGCATCTCGCCTTGCCAAGACTGCTGTTCTTTCAGACCACGATGGGGCGAAGACAGCTTAAGAGGATAGACACAAGAAGAACTTGCATAGATCAAGTTAGGCGTTTTGTTCTCTAACACCGCATCAAAAACGTTCGCATCAATTAAGGTATTGTTGCGCCAAATCTTAATCCCTTGGCTCAATGCATAGGCAATTCCACCCACATCAGCGGCTAGATGATAGACCGTATGTTGATTTTTAAAATATCGTTGGCTATCAGGATCTCGTAGATCAGCTTGAAAATAGTTTTGGCCTTCACGAATTTCAAATCCAACATTTTCTAGATTGACTTTCGATCCTCTAGATTCATTGTCAATCACGCGGACATCTGCACCTACTGCCATTAAATCACTCACAAGCTGTGAGCCAATAAATCCAGCGCCGCCCGTTACTAAGACAGGTTTACCTGAGAGAAGATGAGTTGAAGTCATGGATTTAAAGTTATATCCCGTGGATCAGGATAGAATAAGGGGCGCAATACTGTTAATCAATCATCTGGGGTTTTGCAGAGTTTCGAAAAACCTTCAATAATTGTGTTTTACAGCAGTAGCAAGTGCTTTCATTGACAAGGTTAATCTCATGATTTTATGCGCATTGTCAACCCTCTTCAGGAAGATTGTTAAATTATTATTAATATTTTGGTATGCTGCTATACATCTTAGTCTTTTGAAAAATTCATGAGATCAAAAGGTGTTTCAAGTGTGTTTTAAGAATGTTAGAGTTGAGATTTAAAGATGATTAATTTAGATGGGGTTGGAGTGACATTTAATGCGGGAACAGCGCTGGAGACGGTGGCGCTAAGGGGATTAAATTTGGAGATTCCTGATGGGCAATTTGTCACGATGATTGGCAGTAATGGGGCTGGGAAATCGACGTTGTTGAATGTGTTAAGTGGAGAGATTTTGCCGGATGTGGGGCGCGTGACCATTGGCGATCGGGATGTGACGAATTGGAAGAGCGATCGGCGGGCAAAGCTGGTGGCGAGGGTGTTTCAAAATCCACTCATGGGATCCTGCGCCGATTTGACGGTGGAAGAAAACCTCGCCCTAGCCGCTCGGCGAGGGAAATCTCGAAGTTTAAAACCTGCCTTGGGGAAAGCCTTTCGATCGCACTGTCAAGCACAACTGGCGAGTTTGGGTTTGGGATTAGAAAAGCGGCTGGGCGATCGGATGGGGTTGTTGTCTGGCGGGCAGCGGCAAGCGGTGAGTTTGCTGATGGCAAAACTCGCGCCCAATCAAATTTTGCTCTTAGATGAACATACCGCTGCATTGGATCCTAAAACCGCAGAAGCTGTGATGCGCTTGAGCGATCGAATGATTCGGGAGATGGGTCTGACGACGTTGATGGTGACCCATAGCATGAAGCAGGCATTGCAATGGGGCGATCGGACGATTATGCTGCATGAGGGACGGGTTATATTTGATCTGATGGGAGAGGCGCGATCGAATTTGACGGTGCAAGATTTGTTGCAACAGTTTGAACAACTTCAGGGAAATGACGTTTCGGATGATGCTTTATTATTGGGATGATAGTTGCCTAGGGGATCGTAAAGCAGATTAAAGCAAAGCTTATGACTAAAATTCGTGCTGATGAAGATTCCCCTTGGAAATTGCTGCTCAGACAGTATTTTCGAGAAGCGATTGCATTCTTCTTTCCAACGATCGCTTCTTTGATTGATTGGACGAAAGCGATCGAATTTCTCGATACTGAGTTCCAGAAAATTACCCCGGATGCAGAGGTTGGCAAACGCTTTGCGGATCAACTGGTAAAAGTTCAGCTTAAAAAAGGCAAAGAACTTATTCTCCTTATTCATCTCGAAATCCAAGCCGTTCCTGAGAAAGACTTCCCCGAACGGATGTTTATCTATGCAATCCGAATCTTTGAACTCTTCCATCAACTCCCGGTGAGTTTAGCGATTTTGTGTGATGGGAAGCGGGATTGGCGACCGAGCACATACAGTCTGACCACGCCCGGGAGCGCACTTCAATTTGATTTCACAGCGGTGAAGCTATTGGATTATGAAACGCAGTGGGCACAACTGGAGCAAAGCCGAAATCCTTTTGCGATCGTAGTCATGAGTCATTTAAAAACTAGAGAAACCAAAGACAGTGCGATCGATCGTAAAGCCTGGAAAGTCAGATTAGTGAAACGCTTGTATGAGTTGGGATATAGCCGATCAGAGGTATTGAACCTATTTCGCTTTGTGGATTGGGTTATGATATTACCAGAGGGCTTGAAACGGACATTCTGGGAAGAGTTAAAAACTTACGAGGAGGATCGTAAAATGCCTTACATCACCAGTGTTGAAGAAATTGGGTACGAACGGGGAATTAAGCAAGGACTGGAGCAAGGACTGGAGCAAGGCGAACGATCGCTCATCCTTCGACAGCTCAATCGACGGGTAGGAGCAATTCCCGATCGCACGATCGATCGTATCAACCAGTTATCCATCACTCAACTCGAATCTCTCGGAGAAGCGTTACTTGATTTTAGCGCGATCGCAGATCTGACGACTTGGCTCGATCGCACAGACTAAGTTTCGATCGCCCTCATTCCGAAAGCTCATTTAAGGCTAGATCCAGATTTGCATAAGTTGTTCTTCGATCGAGTTACGGTATTATCGTTTCTAGATTGTTGCTCCGGAAGGAAAAGCTCATGCGATCGTCCCTCATCACATCTGCACTCACGATCGCGTTAGGCATTACAACACCGATCGTGAGTGCGATCGGCTTTTCTGATGTGGCTGTGGCTCAGACGGTGGACGCGCGGAAGGTGGAGGCGGATAGACTGTTCCAACAGGGGATTAAGCAATACCAAGTCAGCCAGTTTGAGGCCGCATTTCAGTCTTGGCAGCAAGCTCTGAAGCTTTACCGAGAAATCAAAGACCGACTGGGAGAAGGACAGTCCCTGGGCGGTCTGGGAATTGCTTATTACTCCCTCGGCAACTATCCCAAAGCGATCGAGTATCACGAACAATATTTAGTGATCGCCCGAGAAATCAAAGACCGACGAGGTGAAGGAAATGCCCTGGGAAATTTGGGAAATGCTTATGACTCTCTCGGCAACTATCCAAAAGTGATCGAGTATCACGAGCAATGTTTAGCGATCGCCCGAGAAATCAAAAACCGACGAGGTGAAGGAAATTCCCTTGGCAGTCTGGGAAATGCTTATCAAGCCCTCGGCAACTATCCCAAAGCGATCGAGTATCAGGAACAACTTTTAGAGATCGCCCGACAAATCAAATACCGACTTGGAGAAGGCTATGCCCTGGGAAATCTGGGAAATGCTTATCAATCCCTGGGTAACTATCCTAAAGCGATTGAGTATTACGAACGGAGTTTAGTGGTCGCTCACGAAATCAAAGACAGACGTGGAGAAGGAAATGCCCTAGGCAATCTGGGAGTTGCATACTATTCTCTCGGCAACTATCCCAAAGCGATCGAGTATTAC
>JANMIS010000857.1:0-4000 GCA_031375925.1 Synechococcales cyanobacterium OTE_70_concoct_197_sub | reverse complement strand
TGCTGACCTACGCTTCTTTAGCGTTGCCACCGACTTCGCCCTTGACCCCGAAAAACTGGCCGCAGTGCTTGGCCCCGATTTTGAGATTAAACCTATTTGGCGACGCTTCGATGCCCGTCAAATGTTCTGGGCCGACTACATTGTCGAAGTTAATATCGGCACTGGCCGATTAATAATTTCGACTCTGCGTTTTGCCGGAGGATTGGGCGTGGTGTTTTGGGCCAGACCTACGTTTGGAACCAATCCCGCTGCGATCGTCGCCAATCCGATCGTCACTCTCAATTCAACATTCAAACTTCTAAATTTCATCTTATTTCGCCCCAAACGTCGGTGTGACTGCAAAATTCATCCGCGCCATGCCACCGGGGGACAGGTTAACCATGCGGGATGCGCTGTTGGCTTCGATGCGATAGAGGTTGGGGGCGAGGGTGTATCCCGGCAAACTGGTCAAGTCCAGAACGCCCGTGCGACTGCCTGAAATCACCGCGCCCACAGAATAAAGCCCGTTTTCGTCGGTGGTGATGCGGTTGCCATCATCCATAAAAATCACGGCATTAGGCACACCCGGTTCTCCAGGCTGCTGTTCACCATCGAAGTTTTTATCCACAAAAACGCGGCCAATAATCGTGCCGCAGTCCGACAGAATGCCCGGACGAATCTGGAGCTTGTGGCTGGCGGTGTTACTGATGATGCGGCCCGAAGCATCGAGTCCTTCTGCGACGGCCAAGTTCCGACCATTGCCGCGAATGGCATCAGGCAGCAAGAGTGCGCCATAGACCAGGGTTAGGGTTTCACCTTGGGGAACTAAAGGCCCTGGATAAGTGAAGGTAATGGTGCGGCCATTATTGGTGGGCGGAGTTAAGGTAATCGGTGTTAAAACTCCGCCCCGTTGAATGCCTGCGCGCACTGTGTTGGGTAAAAACTTGAGTCCGATCGGCAACGTATCTGTCACCGTAATATTGTTCGCAGGTGCATTTCCCGTGTTGCGAATTAACAGTCGATAAATCACCGTATCGCCCGGTTCGGCTGCCGATCGGTCGCCGCCTTTAATGATTTCTAATGCCGGACGCGGGACGACTAGAAGTGTTGCTGGAACCTGGGTTGAATTGGAAGTGGTGGGGACGATCGGGTCATTAGCTGTGGGCCGAAAGCTCCCCGTTGCAGTGTTTGTAATCGTGGTAGAAACCTGCGCAACGGCCAAGTCACTGATGACAAATAGCCCAATACTGATGACAAATCCTAACAGGAAAAACTTAGTCTGACGTAGCCCACGATCGCCAATGGAGCTAATTCTGACATTTCGCCGGACACCATCGCCCAACATAAATGTGGGAAATCTCATTTAACAATTACCTTATTAAAAATGGCACATAGCACCCTATCTCTAAGACATGTTCTATCACTGGGGAAGAACTGATCAATCCACCCTAGTGCAGGGAAAATTGAAATGCCTAAACTTCATCACGTTACCGAATGGTACCGGAAATATACTGAAATCCTTAAGAAAAATTTAGAAGATCGTCATTTTCAAGAGATTTATCCGTAATTTGACGTAATTTATACAAACGGGAAATTTAATGAAAAGAACTTATTTTTTTGAATAATTTTTAAATAACGATGAAATTGCAAAAATTGCGGGAAATGAATTTAATTTCATGCGTGCTTTTTGCTCACATTTTGTTCGTCATCCATGAAAGTTAAATTTAGGACTCAAGAGGGTTAGCTTAGAAAGTATGAAGTGGTTGGTTTAAATTTGGGTTTAGGGAACGATTAGAGAACCCGATAGTTACGATGTTTGATCGCTGTGCTGTGCTGTTTTGTATTGAGTCCCTGTTGCAGTACCTACCTCTATGACACAGTTTGTTTCCCACAGTGCGACTCAGCTTAGCTTGTCGACGACCTACTATCTCCGCAAACTCCTCCACCAAAATCTTCATAACCTGAAGTCGATCGTGGCCATGGGAGCAGCGATTCTGGCGGATGAGGTCTCTGATATCAATGCGGTGTTAACGAGTTTGTACCTTGAAGAGGATGAACTGGCATCGGTCGTCAGTCAGATCGATCGGGCGGTAGCGACCCATGAAGCGATGGCGAGTCAACCGGGGCAGTTTCAAGAAGAACGGAGTGCGTTGGAGGAAAAAATCTTTTGGCTTTTGGGCTATAAGTTTCGATCGGCTGAGCGCAGTAGGGCGATGTCTAAGGGTTCGGTGTTGCTGGTGGAGGGCGATCGGGTTTGTGGGGATGCGCTAATGACGGACTTGCAGGGTCAGCAATATTCGGTGACGATCGCATCGAATGCTCAGCAGGCATGGGCGCAGTTGGATCTAGATTTGCCAGATGTATTGGTTGTGTCGATGCAGTTGCCGGATTTGTCAGGTGATGCCTTTTGTCAGCGGATGAAGGCGTCGAAATATGCGGCGATTCCGATTATTTTGGTGGGAACGGTGAATAGTCTAGCGGCGGAGACTGTGGCCTTTGAGTCGGGGGCGATCGATTATTTGGTGATGCCATTTCAGATACAAGAGTTGACGCTGCGCCTGCAATCTCGTCGCCAACTCCAAGAGTTTCAGAAGCGTCTAGCTCACAATAATCAGCAACTGCAATTAGAAGTTGAAAAAACCCGTCGTCTAGAGGAACGCGCGCGATCGGTGTTTGAGGATGCGGTGGTGGGAATGTTTCAATCTACGATAGATGGCCGATACTTGAAGGCGAATCGAGCACTGGCACGACTTTATGGCTACGCTTCAACGCAGGAGTTGATGGGGCAGGTGAGTCAAATTGATCAGCAGATTTATGTGGAGCCGCTGCGCCGCCAGGAATTTGTGGCCTACATGCGATGCTTTGAGTCGGTCGTCGCGTTTGAGTCGCAGGTGTATCGCAAGGATGGTTCCACGATTTGGATTTCAGAGAGTGTGCGATCGGTTTTTAATGAATCGGGTGAATTTCTCTTTTATGAAGGGACGGTTCAGGATATTACCGATCGTAAGCTTTTAGAGCATCGCTTTCAGGTGCAGTATCGCGTAACGGATCAACTAGCACAGGCTTCAACCTTGTTGCAAGGGAGCCAGATTTTGCTTAGGGAAGTGGGGACGTTGCTGGGCTGGGAGCGGGGTGAGGTGTGGCTGCTGCGATCGCCCATGCAGGTGCTACAGAAGGTCGATCGGTGGTATGCTGACGGCTCCAATCAGGTTCGCAATCCGCCAAAACTCAGACAGGGTGAGGGATTGCCGGGGTTTGTGTGGTCTCATGCTCAGCCTGTATGGATCGCAGACTTACAGGAAGTGCCGCAGTTGACGGCGGAGGAACGGGTCCGGTATTGGGGCTTTAAGAGTGTGATTGGGGTTCCCTGCTATCACGGCGATCCTCCTAGAGCCAGCAAAGCTGAACGGTTTGTGGGAGTGGCGCTGTGGCTGTCGAAGGAGATGGTAGAACTAGAGGGGACGGGATTGCTTGAGACGATTCAGGTGATGGGCCATCAGTTTGCGCATTTTGTGGGGCGTCGCTATGCCGAGAGTAATCTACGTCAGTCTGAAACCCTTCTACGGCGACAATCTCAGGAACTTCAAGCGACGTTGAGCGAGTTGGAAAAGACGCAGAATAGGTTGATTGCCCAGGAGCGGAAAGCAGTGCTAGAAGCGCTAACATTAGCTCAGGCCTCGGCGCCTATTCTGGAAGACGCTGCCCACGAGATGGACGGTTCTACGCCTTAAAAGGGACGGTTCCCCACAATTGGATTGCTTGTCAATAGTTGTAACAAATGTTAATCTATTAGACATAGACAGGTTAACCCCTGACCCACCCCTCTTCAATTGGAGTCTTCGGATCATGAAAAACGAAACATCTAAACCCGGCTTCACCATTTTCTCTGAAACATTGAATGGCCGTATGGCAATGATGGGTATTGCGATCGGTTTTGCAACTGAGCTTCTGACAGGTAAAGGCATCTTGGCTCAGCTAGGTCTGATGTAAGACGTTTTTCGGTCTTACGTCGCTTAACCAG
>JANMIS010000855.1:0-4650 GCA_031375925.1 Synechococcales cyanobacterium OTE_70_concoct_197_sub | reverse complement strand
CCCAAGAGATTGCCAAGAGAGATTGCCAAGAGATTGTCAAGAGATTGCCAAGAGTAGGACCCTGGAGTTTTTTGCGTTCCCCTCTTGCCAAATTAAACTACAAGATGTAGTATTCGGATAACACGACTTGATAACAGTCCTGACAAGGCTAGAAAGTCTGTAGCCGAAGCTTTATCTTCTACTTCAAATACAAATCTAAATTCCCCACCTGAGGTTTCCATGTCTCCATTGTTCTCCATACCTTCTACGCTACCGTCGCATCTCGTCACCGAGATGCTGATTGGGCTGTGGGCGGTCATGGAGGCTATGAGTCTAGAGATTTTGGGCGACGAGATTTTAGGTAGATTGGGCGGCTTGGCTTCCTTCTATATTGGGATTCAGCAAAATCTCTCTTCAGGTAGAACGCAAAGCTGCAACGATCGCCGCTCGGATTGGAAAAAATATTGCAGCCCCAGGAGCACTAGGGACGGGTTAAAACCTGCCTTAGTCTAAGCGAAAAAGCATTGATTGCTTTTGTCCCCCGCTCCTGGATTTAGAACCAAGAGCGGGGGATTTTTTGTAGTCGCTCAAGCCCGATTATCAAGCCATTTGAGGGAATCATGCAAACTCTAATGCGTCCTAGCTATCCATCCATTTTTCAGAACACCGTCGTAGTGTTTTCTAAAAACTATCTTCCCGTCAGTCGAATCCCGATGAAACGGGCGATCGTCCTCCTCGTCTCCGGACAAGCGGAACCGATCGACTTGGGCGACTATGCCAGAGATGAGTCTCAAATCTGGGAAGTTCGGTCTCCAAACTACGTACTACAAGTACCAGAACATATTCGACTCACCTTCAGCAATCCCGAACGGCATTGGAGACTGCCTCCGGTTAACCGTCGCGGCGTACTACAGCGAGATAACCATGCTTGCCAATACTGCGGCAGCCGAAAACATCTCACCCTAGACCATGTGATTCCCCGATCGAAGGGCGGTCAACACACCTGGGAAAACGTCGTTACGGCTTGTGCGTCCTGCAATGGTCGCAAGGGCGATCGGTTGCTTCACGACACTAACCTGCATCTTAGGTGCAAGCCCAGGGCACCTCTGCATCCTGCCGTAACTTTTGCAGAACAGTTCTGGGCTAACAACGGAATCTAAAGCATTCTAAAACAGCGAGAAATCTAATGTTAAAACTGACCTATACCGAAGTCGGATTGAATCTCGAACGCATTACCGTTCCCGTTAACAACTTTGTTGAGACGTTGATTTCCCAACGAGTTGTTCTTGCGGTTCGTACAGGACAAGCGATCTGTGTACAGCCTGGACGAGCTTCATTCTTGGTTCCCGTTAACAGCGTGAATCTCAAAGAATTTAAAGCGACTGTTCAAGGCGAAACCATTCGATGCATCGACCTTACCAGTGTTGACCACGAATTCTACGAAATTAGTTTGCGTGGAACCTGGGTTGCAGGAAGTCATGAAGCTTACGAAGGTATGTTTGTTACGAGCCTCAGCGATCGAATTGAACTATTCATCGATCGGCTCTGGCGTTCAACACAGGTTAAGGCTTCATCCAAAGTATGAATGAGTTTCTCTAATACTGTAGAGCACTAGAGATAATGCAGAACTTATTTGAACCTTGAAAATTAAATATCTTCAAAATGCCACAAATTTCAAAATGAGAATTGTGAATGCAGAAGTGAGAATTGACGAGCCATCAACTTAGCAGCATTCTTAATTCAACATTCATAATTCTCAATTTAACGATGGTGCTTTAGACAAATTGGTAAAGTCACTTTCAATCTTTGGGGTATGGCTTAGTGGTAAAGCTCTCCGCTGATAACGGAGCGATCGTCGGTTCAATTCCGACTACCCCAATCGGGAGGATAGTGATGAGATCTCGCTAACCTCCTGTCGAATATGCTTTCGTAGCCCGGGTAGTGCCATTGTGCACGCCCTTACCCACTTTTAGAAAGCACAATCGTCCCTTGCACGACACCGCTAAAACCGTCCGCCGGGTCTGACGATCGCCGATCGATCGCTGTTATCGACCGATCACAATTGTCAATCCTTTCGTCAATGCCCAACCCATTTCAAAGCCCGATCGTTCTAATGCTCGTTCTCCAACCATTGGATCTAAAACATAGACAGTCATTTCATCGATCGCCAAGATGACCATAGCATGAGTGCCGAAGGTTTGGTTTATCGGCTGTAATTCAACGTAAACAATGGGATTAACGTCATCAAACAGTAACGCCGTCAGGTCTTTCAGGCTAAGATTATACTTATTTGTTTTTGGAAAACCCAGACTGCGAGCAGCTTCTACCGCTTGAAAGGCTTCTGTTCCAAACATCGTACAGTCGCATCGTTCATAAAGTTCAGCCTCAGAATAATATTGTCCGAATCCCGCAAAGATCATTCGTAAACAGGCTGGGACGCAGGAGTCAGACGTTTCTTGTCGATAAAAAAGCGGCTTTGATTTCATCTTCTCGATCGGTATAACAGGTCACGGCAATCACTTTCATCTCTTCCGGTCGCGAGGCTGAAATGACACCACCGGAAAATGCGCTGACGAGGACTTCTCCCACTTGACCAATGATACCAATGTTGGGATAGGCCAATCCAACGGGGACACACCAAATGTCTCCGGCTGCCATTCGTTTGGGTTCTAGGGCCGTAAATCGGTCGGGTAGACGTTGTAAGATCCAGTCATTCACGATCGCTTGAGCGGTCTGAGCGCCGATCGGTGCTGCGTTGTTCTGCCCGATTTCCATCCAGCCTTCTACAAGTCCAGAGAGGGCAATCCACCGATCGTCCGGCAATGTGTCCAGTTGTTCTTTTGTTTGTTCCATTGGAAGCATGACGTTACCTTAAACCTCGGTTGTAGTGAGCTGATCGGTCATTCAATTATTCATTCAATTATAATGTAGCGATCGCCCCTCGCACGCCACCGCTAAAACCGTCCGCCGGGTCTGACGATCGCCGATCGATTGGAAATACATCACCCGAATGTCTCTCTCCATCGATATTACGCCAAAATATAGGTCGAACTCACGGCGATCGCACGGCCCGATCGACTGAGGACTTGGTTAATCATGGCAACGACTTCTGCTCTGGTCGCTGCGCGAGTTGGGGTGAATTGATTAATATCGGGGAAGTTGACGACGATGCGATTGGCAATGGCATTAGCAACAGTGGATTGATCGCTAGCGGGAATGCTATTGCGATCGGTGAGTTTGGATAAATTGCTGGCATTCCCGCCGGAGAGCGAAAGTCCGGCAACTAAGGCTTGAACCAATTGCAATCGCGTCATCTTTTGATCAGGGTAGAACCGACCTGTCGCATCACCCACTAAGAAGCCTCCAGAAACCACTTGATCGATCGCAGCCTTAGCCCAGTGAGTCGCAGGGACATCGTTAAAGTCTCGGGTCGTTACGCGGGGAGCGGGATTGATTGATCGAGCAGCAATGACAGCGAACTGAGCACGGGTAATGGGATCATCCGGTTTGAAGGATCCGTCGCCGTAGCCGCGTACGTAGTCTTGCATCGCCATGGAGAGGACGAAATCTTTGGCCCAATGGAGATCTAAATCCGTAAATTGAATGGCATTCAAACTGGGTTGGACAATGTAAGTGGAAGCGATCGTATCGGCACGGTTAATAGCCACTAGAGCTTGATACATCACTCCAGCAAACTCGCCTCTTGTCATGTCGCGGTTTGGATTGAGTTGCTTTAAGTCAGGGTAATTGACGACGATGCGGCGTTGAGTAGCGGTAGAAACAGACTCAATCGCATAGCTGGGAATGCCTGTCCGATCGTTGTATACCGCCAAACTACCAATGGTGCCACCGGTGAGTCCTAAACCATTCACTAAAGCAACGATCGCCTGGACTCGGGTGAGGTTTTGACCGGGGCGGAAGGTGCCGTCGGGGAAGCCTGCCATGAAGCCCATGCGATTGGCTTTAGCAATGGCCTCTGCACCCCAGAAACTGGGTGGTACGTCATTAAAGGTGGAACCCGATCGTTTGGCAGGCAGGTCAAAGGTTTTGGCGAGGACGGCAGCGAATTGGGCGCGGGTAAGGACGGTTTCGGGCTTGAAGGTGCTGTCGGGGAAGCCCGTGATAAATTGTTTGTTAACTAGGGATTGAATAAATCCAGCGGCCCAATGGTTTGCAATGTCAGTTAATGCTTTAGTCCCGTCTGTTTTAGGAGGATCAATAATGACGACACCTGGGTCAGGCGTTTCGGTTTCAGGGTTAACGGGTTTAACTGGATCGACAGGTTTGGGATCAGGTTTTGGAGGATCGACAGGTTTGGGAGCAGGGTTGGTGCTAATGGGGGGAATTTCGTTGGCGAGGAGTTCGATCGCACCTTGCAAGCGAGTTGGATTGAGTTGATTGCCGACTGAAATTAAAGTAACTTGGGGACTCGTCGCATTTTGGATATCAAATTCGCCATTATCTCGAATGGCGTTACCACCGGGTTCTTGAGGATTACCGAGGTTAGGGACACAGGTTTCCAAAACGATCATTCCGCTTTCCGTGTTGCGTTCAATGATATTGCCCCGCAGTACAGGTCTCGCAGCCCGAGACAGAACCACTCCAGCCCGATTTTCAAAGACGCGGTTTTCGACGAGAAGGGGTGCAGCATTGTCTCCGACAGCGATGCCG
>JANMIS010000814.1:0-1908 GCA_031375925.1 Synechococcales cyanobacterium OTE_70_concoct_197_sub | reverse complement strand
ATTCTCGGCACAAAACTTGGGATGACTCAGGTTTTTGACGAACTCGGGAGAGCAATCCCCGTAACGGTGATTCAGGCTGGACCCTGCCCAATCACGCAGATCAAAACCAAGGAAACGGATGGCTATATCGCTATTCAGTATGCCTACGGTGATATCAAAGTAAAAAACTTAAGCAAACCAGAACTCGGCCACCTGAAGAAGTCGGAGACCGCTCCCCTTCGTCACTTGACTGAAGCTCGCTTGCAGGATGTCTCAGAGTACACGCTCGGACAGGCCCTGACAGTTGAACAGTTTGAAGCAGGTCAGTTGATTGATGTCGCGGGACATACGATCGGTCGTGGCTTCTCCGGTTGGCAAAAGCGTCACAACTTTGCACGAGGCCCCATGACCCACGGTTCTAAAAACCACCGTGAGCCTGGATCGACAGGTGCAGGTACTACTCCGGGTCGTGTCTACCCCGGTAAGAAAATGGCAGGTCACTATGGCGACGAGCAAGTCACCATCAAGCGCCTCCATGTTGTACGGGTCGATAGCGAACGCAATCTTCTCCTTGTTAAGGGTGCCGTTCCTGGGAAACCCGGTGCGCTGTTGAAAATTGTGCCAACGAATAGCGTAGGCAAACGATAAGAGCAGTGAAACCGGAAAAACCCTAGGAGAACAGAGCAATGGTTGAATGTATCGTAAAAGACTGGCAAGGCGCTGAAAAAGGCAAAGCCGAGCTAGATCTTAGAGTCGCAAAAGAGGAAACAGCCTCTGCGGTTGTCCACCGCGCCCTCGTGCGTCAGTTGGCAAACCAACGTCAAGGGACAGCCTGCACCAAGACCCGCGCAGAAGTGCGAGGTGGCGGTCGCAAACCTTGGAAGCAAAAAGGAACAGGTCGGGCGCGTGCCGGATCGAACCGTTCACCACTCTGGCGTGGTGGTGGCGTAATCTTCGGACCCAAACCCCGCGATTACAGCGTCAAAATGAACCGTAAAGAGCGCCGCCTAGCGCTTCGTACCGCGTTCCAAAGCCGAGTCGCAGACTTGGTGGTCGTGGAAGATTTTGGGGCTAATCTAGAGCGTCCGAAGACTAAGGATATGCTGGCAGCGTTCTCACGTTGGGGCATTGAAGCAGGTTCTAAGGTCTTGGTCATTTTGGCCGATCGCGATGAAAATGCCTACCTATCTCTGCGCAATGTTGCAGGCGTGAAGGTCATCACATCCGGAAACTTGAACATGTTTGATCTGTTGAACTCCGACCAAATCGTAGCAACAGCATCAGCGATCGAAAGCATTAAAGAGGTGTACGGAGATGACTAGCACGACCGACCTTCGGGCACTTTCGGACTTGATTCGTCGCCCGATTATTACTGAAAAAGCGACGATCGCTCTGGAAAACAACCAGTTCACCTTCGAAGTGAATCCCAAGGCCAAAAAGCCTGAGATCAAAGCGGCAGTTGAATACCTCTTCAACGTGAAAGTAGTTGGGATCAGCACCATGAACCCTCCCTACAAGAAAAAGCGCGTCGGTCGTTTTGTGGGTCGCAAGCCTCACTACAAAAAAGCGATCGTCACCCTGGCGGAAGGCGATTCCATCGCACTCTTCCCAGAATCGTAGTCCAGCCGTTTAGATAGACCTAGAGAATCATTATGGGTATTAGATCTTATCGCCCACGGACCGCTGGAACGCGCGATCGTAGTGTGGCTGATTTCGTCGAAATCACGAAGACCGAGCCTGAAAAGGCATTGACCATGCGAGTTCATCGCAACAAAGGTCGCAACAACCGAGGTGTCATCACCTGTCGTCATCGCGGCGGTGGCCACAAGCGCTTGTATCGCATCGTCGATTTCTTGCGCAACAAGAAGAACATCCCGGCTAAAGTCGCTGCGATCGAATACGATCCCAACCGCAATGCCCGGATTGCCT
>JANMIS010000792.1:0-2835 GCA_031375925.1 Synechococcales cyanobacterium OTE_70_concoct_197_sub | reverse complement strand
CACACATCGTCTTCACCCCCAAATGCAGCATAATCACCGAACTTCCGCAAAAAGCCCTCCGCCTCTTCCCCCGTCGCAGTGACGATCGCAGCCTTCTGCACCCGCAATTGCGATCGCAACCTCCGCAGTTCATCGATCGCGTCCTTCTGATCTACGATCGGCATCTCCCTTGCTACCCCCAACTGCCGATCGACCTCGATCGACATCTCCCGCACCTGTGAAGCACTAAACATCCTCAACCTTCCAAGAACTTAAACTACCAAATCAAACTCATCTGCAAAACAAATCCAGGCAGCACATCTTCGCCGGAAATCGTCTCAGGCCGATCGCAAATTTCCACCACTTTTCCGCTGCGATAAATCTCAACTTGTTTGCTAGCGCGATCGATCAAAGTTCCCAATCGTACCCCATTCTCTTGATATTCCTGCATTTTAGATTGCAATGTCGATCGCTGATCGCTAGGCGACATTAGCTCCACTACAAAATCAGGACATAGCGGAATAAATTTATCTTGTTGGTCAAGGCTTAAGGCATTCCATCGATCGTTTGTAACCCAGGCCGCGTCAGGCGATCGGTCGGCACCATTCGGCAATTTAAACCCCGTGGATGAATCGAAGGCAACCCCCAATTTAGTGCCTTCATTCCAAAGCCAAAGCTTAGCCGTGAGTCCAGCATTTCGGTTACCTGTACTTCCACCAGTTGGGGGCATAATCAGTAGATCTCCCTGTGCATTACGTTCAAATTTGAGGTTGCGATTTGTCTCGCAAAGCTGTTGAAATTGCCGATCGGTCCATTGAAGTTCAGCATTTAGTTCGAGGGTAACAGTACTCATTAATAACGCCTCAATAACTTCTCAGTTTTAGCATCTCCATCATAAAACCATTCCCAGAATATCGCTAATCGCTTAAGCTCTATTGTCTATTTTCTACGATCGTTAAAGCCGTTTAATCAACATAAAAAAGCGCCTAACAAACAGCAGTGACGCCATCGCAATGCCGATCGACTGCCCCATCCACAATCCCACCCCGCCCCAGCCCAACCCAAATCCCAACCCAATCCCCGAAGCGAGTCCCACAATCCAAAACCCCACAAAGCTCAGCACCATCGGCACCTTCGTATCCTGCAATCCACGCAACGCACCCGCCGCCGTTGTCTGAATGCCATCTAAAATTTGAGCAAGGGCCGCAACAATGAGCATAGACGTCGCGATCGGAACTAACGCCTGATTCGCTGGAATCGATAGATCCAAATACAAACTCAAAACCCCATTCGGAAACAGAATTAATAAGGTCGCCGTGATCGCCATTACCCCACCGCCCAATGCCATCCCGACAAAGGCCGATCGTTTAATTCCATTGACATCCGCTTGCCCTAAGCATTGGCCAACACGAATGGTTGTCGCATAAGAAACGCCTAAGGGCAACATAAAAATCATCGCGATCGTTTGAAATACAATCTGATGAGCCGCTAACACCGTCACCCCTAGCCGCCCCATCAGAAATGTCGTTACCGTAAACAATCCCACTTCCGCTGCAAATGAAATACCAATGGGCAACCCAAGCGTGATCAATTGCCACAACAATGCGCGATCCCATTGAAAAAAATACCAATTTAGGGATTTAAACTTCGGACTGAGCAACAAATAGAGCAACAATGAACCCATCATGAACCAATGGGTTGCCGTAGTCGCGATCGCCAGCCCAGACAGCCCCAACAGCGGAAAGCCTAGTTTCCCAAAGCCCAGTAGATAGTTGCCCACCGCATTTAGCGTCAACCCCACGATCGCAATTACCATGGGCATCCGAGGCGAATTCATTGAAGAAGCCACCCCTCGCAACATCACAAAGGCAATGGCCGGGAAATAGCCCCAAGCGATCGCCGTCAAATAGGTTTGGGCGAGGCGGGCGGTGGCAGCGGTTTGACCACTGGCAAGCATAAGTGCTTCGCCTTGAGAAAAAATGACGATCGCCGGAATGGAGATGATCCCAGACAGCAAAATACCTTGATTCAGAATGCGACGAATTCGATCGGGATTATTATGACCATAAGCTTCTGCCGCTAAGGCCGTAACGCTATTCGTCAGGCCCAGGCCCGTTACCCACAGCGTCATAAACGTCGCCGCCGCCAAGCCGCCCGCCGCCAGCGTCTCAGGCCCCATCCAACCCATCATAATAGTGTCTACAAACCCCGTTGCAGATTGAGCCAATTGAGATGCTGCGAGGGGAACGGAGAGCGCAATAGATTTTTGAACTTCGGCTTTGATTAGCTTGGCGTTATTCGGGGAGTGCGTCATCGTCCAAACGACCTACGATCGCCGCACAAGCGGTAAATCCAAGAAATCCTGCAATAGGTTCCGCCGTTGCGACGCTCACCGCAATCCCTGACACCAAAGCGAAAATTCCTAGAATGCACCATTGCTTCTCATCAAGGCTTAGCCCTTGCTCCGCCTTAATCGATCGCAACACCTGCACCGGGATCGGCGTCGGCATTACCGCCTGTGGCGGAAAAGCCCAGTAGGAGGACTGCTCCTGAAACCAATCCGTCCAACCATTCTCTTCACACCAATCTGCAATCCATTGTTCGCAGTAGTGGTTCATTTTAAACTGATTGATTTTAAAGGAGTTGTTCATCATGCGCCTAATGGTATTAAGTAAAAACTAAGCTTGAGACAAGTAAGTTTTAAATAACCTGAAGTGAAATAGTTACCAGACAACTTGGCCCTAAATTCTGACAAGTACTAAGACCACTCAAGACTAACAAACCTATTTCTATTCCCACCATTGATGACACGATAGTTTACGTGATCCCGCACAAATCATCCAATTGTCTTAATCT
>JANMIS010000783.1:0-2691 GCA_031375925.1 Synechococcales cyanobacterium OTE_70_concoct_197_sub | reverse complement strand
AGCGCAGCACGGAGGTTAGCTTCAGATTTACCAACGGTAGACCCATCGTAAACCCGACCCATATCTAAGCGTAGAAGCGGAAGGCCCCAGAGACGAGCAGTGGTTTTTGCAATAAGCGACTTCCCACAGCCTGGAACTCCTAGAATCAACATCCCCTTCGGTTGAGGCAGACCGTAATCCCGAGCGCGCTCAGTGAAGGCGTTCGATCGTTGGGTCAACCAATGCTTAAGTTCTTCTAGACCACCCACAGATGCAAGGGTCTCGTCATCTTCGATGTACTCCAAGATGCCGTTGCGCTTGATCAACTGCTTCTTTTCAGAAAGAACAATCTCAACTTCCGCTTCGGTCAGACGGTTCGCAGTAACCTGAGCCTTTCGATAAACCTTCTCAGCCTCGTCTTTTGTCAGACCTAGAGCCGCCTTAACAAGCTTCTCCTTCGTCTCATCGGACAGGGGCTTCGCTCGGGTTAAAGCAAGCTGCTTACCCAAGACACCTTCAAGTTCCTTCATTGAAGGCAATGCGAAGTCGAGAACGGCAACCTCTTTTTCAAGCTCGATCGGAATCTGCTGAAAAGGCGACATCAGAATAATCGTTTTCTGAGTACCCTTAAAGGCAGCAATCGCGTCTCGAATCCAACGTACGACCTCGGCACTTCCCGTACCATCTTGGAGAAAAGGGTGCAGATCCTTAAAAACAAAAATGGACGATTCCTTCTGACGAATGGCAAACTCAAACGCTTGCTGGGGCGGGATCGTACCATGCTGGGGCGACCCGGTTCCGCCATATTCCACAATCCCGCGAGTGAGTGTCCAAACAAAAAGCCGTTTCTCGGTTTTTTCTTGGGCGATCTGGGCAATCGCTAACTCTGCACGCTCTTCCTCAGATGTGACGAGGTAGATTAAGGGATATTGAGCCTGGATTAGGATACTCAGCTCTTCTTGCATAGTGCGATCCACCTCAAGTAAAACGTTTTGTCTGAACCACTACATCAACGGATTGTCTTCATACCTCAGCAAGGAACTAAAAGCTCTTCACTCGAAGGCGGGAACCCAATCAAGCCGCCGATTTCAGTAGCAGGCTGTTGGCCTAGCGGATACATCTCACCATCCCGTAAAACCACAGAAGTCTCACATGAGGGACAGCTATAAATGCGATGCGTCGCACCATGGCCCTCCACATTTTCCACTAAGTCCCCATGGGCTAAGTAGAAACCGATCGCCCGCTCAGCCAGAGAAGACATCGGCTCTGCATCGACCGCCGCCCGGATTTTGAGTTGGCGGTGGAGATCAGAGGGGAGATACAACGTAACCTTTTGCTTGTCTTGCATACAAATTTGATTTGATTTACCCGGGTTGAATATACATTACAAGGCTTCTCAATATCCGTCAAGCTGTTATGCTGTTTTAGCGTCAAAATATTTACATTTCGTTACACTTGAAATAACGGACGATGAATCTAGATAGGCTCTGAGGGAGCGCAATTGTTCTGAAGTTGGGGCAAGATTTTGAGCAGATTTTGGGTGTTTACCCAGATAGGGATATGGGGCTTCTGGGGCAGACTAGACCCAAGTAAAGCAATTCACGTTGCAAGCAGGATTTTGGGGTGTTGTTGTGGAATTTAAAGGCGCGAGTTTGGTGGGAAAATTTAATCCGTTGCAAATTTTGAGATCTCCGATCGTCTTCGGGGCTTGGATGACCGCAACTGTTACGGTCTTGGGCGTTGGTTATGCCGTCTTAATGCCTAAGCCCTCCCAGTCACAGGTCCCTGAGGAGCGCAGATCGATTCCAGAACTCGCAAAGCTGGGCTATTGTCAAACGATCGCCACTGATCCAAATCCGCCGTTAAATGTCCGATCTAGCCCTGTTTCTGCCCCTGATAACATCGTTGGTAATATCAAAAATGGTGTTGAACTCACCGTCATTAATGAAAATAAGGGCTGGCTTCAGATTTCAGCTCCGGTCAGAGGCTGGGTTTACGAACCGCTCACCGTTACCACCTGCAACCCCGATCGCAAGACCTCTCAGTTAGTTAATCCCTACGTTCCCGTCGCCTTTGAATCAGGTTCTAAGGTCGTAAAACTGGTCACTGAACCCAGTCTTGTTGGGCCTAGCGTGATGCCAGGAGATACTCTGGTGCTGGCAGCCCGAGAGAAATTTCACAGTGGGGATTTGGTGGGCGCCATGAGCAACCTTCGGCAGGTGCCCCTTGATGACCTTTCCCATGAAGAGGCCTCATCCCTACTTAAAACCATGCCGACCCAGTGGGCCTCTGCGGCTAGTTTCTATCACCAAGCTGAAACGGCCCTCAAAAACGATCGTCCCAATGCTGTCCTAGAACTCGTCTCCAAAGTTCCTGACATTCGCTATTGGCGATCGAAAATGGCTCCTTTGGTCAAACTTGCGATTGCTCACCGATCGACACAGTCGGCGGAATCTTCTCAATAAAATGGTGCAGTTGATTTGGAAATCACTCAAGCTATTTTCCGAAGTTTGGCTCTAGTCTTTGTAGTCTTTTGTTAGAAAAGACTCTTAGGGCCTCAACCATGGATCCGAACAATCTCAAAACCCTGTTTTCTCAGCCTCGCGTCATCGTTGGTAGCCTTATCACCCTGGCAGCGATCGGCGGCACAGCAGCAGGTCTCATGCAGACCACAGCCCAGCCTAATGCTCAGCGAGAGACGACGGCTATTAC
>JANMIS010000756.1:0-4480 GCA_031375925.1 Synechococcales cyanobacterium OTE_70_concoct_197_sub | reverse complement strand
GCTCCTGAAACCAATCCGTCCAACCATTCTCTTCACACCAATCTGCAATCCATTGTTCGCAGTAGTGGTTCATTTTAAAGCGATCGATTTTAAAGGAGAAGTTCATAACGAGCCTAGTCATCAATAGTATGAATTGGAAGTCAAAGTTCGTAAGCCCTAAAATCTCACAAGTCTTGATTCCCTACAAGGCTAGCAAACCGAACTCTATCCCTACCATTGATGACACGATAGTTTACGTGATCCCGCACAAATCATCCAATTGTCTTAATCTCCTAAAATCAAATCCGTGCCTTGACTGGCGTAAGTTCAAGCCGATAGCGATAGAGTGCAACCGGAACCCCGATCGCTTCGAAATAATTCGGGTCTTGTGGCGAAAGGTAAATGGCTGTGTATTGATCTGCAACGATCGGATGTGTTTCGTTACGTTTGGAATTAGCCGCGACTAAATCAGTTGTAGCTAGCTTTGAATCCACGTTAGAACTATTATTGGCTGCTAAGTATTTATACTCTGTCGTCGTTTCGACTTGATTCAGAAATGGCGTTTCTGTTCCGCGAAAGATCTGTTGAAAAAACTCACTCGTTAGGAATCGATCGGCCTCTGGTGTTTCGCTTTGATGTCCGGTGGTAATGGATAGCAGTTCGCGTCCATCTTTTAATGTGGTGAGCTGTTCATTGGGTAGGTTGGGGTTAATCACGACCGATCGCACCGCGCCATCACCCAGATAGGCACTCGCAATGCTCAAGCCATTAAAAGCTCGATCGACCACAATTTTTTCTTGAGCCGATCGAGAGAAGTTCATCCCTGTCGGAAATCCCCAGCGCGCCATGGGTTTGGTCTTGGTCGCCCCGAAGCGCACTTCAAAACTCACAGGCTCATTCAAATACTTACGATTCCCCTCAAATCCGGGTGTCGTAATTTTCGGAGCCAAAGGAGCCACCATATCAATCAAGGTGCTTTCACAAATCCAACTCCCTGCCATCCAAGCTGGATAGGCCACCTCTTCAAAGTTTGGATTGAGGGCGGGTTTGGATTGCCAGTTGGGATAAGACGCAAGACGATCGCTCAGGGTTTCTGCCTGTACTGGAAATACAAAGAGAAATAGGGAGACGATCGTAGTTAACAACACATGCATATCTAAAATCCTGCCTTCAATGCAAAAATCTTCTCAATCACCTCTTCCACCACTTTATCCGGGGTCGATGCACCTGATGTAATACCAACCACGATCGGACCTTCGGGCAACCAGTTCTCCAGTGTTTCCAACTCGCGGGTTAACGGCTTGTGCTCAATACGATTTCCGGGACCAATGCGATCACTGCTATCAATGTGAAATGAGGGAATGGTGCGATCAATCGAGATCTCCTGTAAGTGCGTTGTATTAGACGAATTGTAGCCTCCGATTACCATCATTAGGTCTAGCTTTCGGTCTACCAATTCAAACATCGCATCTTGACGTTCTTGAGTGGCATCGCAAATGGTATTAAATGCTAGGAAACGATCGTTGAGTTGGTCAGGACCATACTTTTTCATCATCGTATGTTCGAAGAGTTTGCCAATTTCTTCAGTTTCACCCTTAAGCATTGTTGTTTGGTTGGCAACGCCAACTCGCTCTAGATCCTTCTCTGGATCAAATCCTTCAGACATTGCATTCTTAAACATTGCAAGAAACTCAGCTTTGTCGCCACCATTCAAGATGTAATTGGCAACATAATTCGCTTGTTTAAGATTCAAAACAATCAAATATACGCCTGCAAAGGAACTCGTCGCAATGGTTTCTTCGTGATTATATTTGCCATGGATAATCGAAGTATGGGTCGTCTTCTTATGTTTTTCCACCGTATTCCAAACCTTGGAAACCCAGGGACAGGTGGTGTCTACAATGGTACAACCCCGATCGTTGAGCAATTGCATTTCCTGAACGCTAGCCCCAAAAGCAGGCAAAATCACTACATCACCATTTGCTACAGGTTCAAAATTTTTCGTGCCGTTCTCAACTTCAATGAATTGTACATTCATCTCTTTCAAGCGTTGATTCACTGACGGATTGTGAATGATTTCATTGGTGATCCAGATGCGATCGTTCGGGAAATGGGTTCGCGCTTCGTATGCCATGGCGACCGCCCGCTCTACTCCCCAGCAAAACCCAAAGGACTGCGCCAAATGAATGGTGACGTTACCGCGTTGAAGAATGTAATTGTTCTCGCGAATTTCACGAATCAGATCACTCTGGTACTCCGAATTCATCACATCCATCGCTTGTTCGACCTGTCCGAAGCCTCGACGATGATAGTTCTCGGAATTGTTGAGCGATCGTTTGAACGCTTTCGTATCCATTTTGGTGTCGCCTTGAGTTTGTACTGGAGTTTCCATGCCCGCTGTCCCCTTAAAAGTTGCCGATCGTCGTATCTTCCTATATCAACCATTCCCGGATCAACTGATTGACCTCAGCAGGCGCGTCGTCGTGGGGGCAATGTCCAGCATTGATGTATTTCTGAACGGTGGACGGATAGTACTTTGTAAAGCGTTGTCCGCGCTGAATCGGATCACCGATCCAGGGATCTTTGTCACCCCAGATGATGTAGAGCGGACGCTCCAGGGTTTCCAGCAGGGCATCCATGGGTTGACCCTTGGGCGATCGGAACACCAACGAAAATACTTTAGAAGCCCCTTCATCAAGAGAGGGACGATAAATATCTTCTACCAATTCATCCGTTACTTCAGATTTATTGACGTAGACCTGAAGCAAAGTTTTACGAATCGTGTCTTTGCTTTGAGCGCGTTTGAAGAGCAGCCAACCAATCCAGTCTTGATTCAGCACAGTTTTCATCGTGGCGCTGGTGAACTTCTGCCAAGCGGTTGGGTTTGCGTCACGTTTGGCATAGTCTTCGCTAAAACCACCTGCGGGATTGAGCAAAACCGCTCCAGCCGTAGTCTCAGGGTACCGAGCAACCGTCGCCAATGCAGCGTAGCCACCGATCGAATTTCCCGCCACGACCGCCGGACGCCCGATCACTTCTTGAATAAAGTCTCGTAACTGCTCGGCCCAGAGGTCCCCACTGTAGGCCGTATTAGCTTTCTGCGATCGTCCAAAACCCAATAAGTCGATCGCATAGACTTCAAATTCTTCTTTGAGGTCTGCAATGTTCTTTTTCCAGTGGTCGGTCGATGCGCCAAATCCATGAACTAGCAATAGCGCGGGGCGGTCATGCTTAGGTTCACCCGCTTTGACGTAGTGGATTCTAAAATTGCGCCAAGTCCAGTATTGGCTAGGAGCGGCGGTCGAGGAAATGGCGATCGTCATGGGTTTAGTAGAACATTTTGAGTATTAACAACTGTAACGGATTTTGTTAATCAATTGTTTTACGGGTTCCACGATCGATCCACACCTCCCACACCTCAGCTAAGCCCAGATTGCAGTTCTTGGAGTTGCGCCGCAGTCAAGCCTGTTGCTTGGGCGATTGTCTCGATCGGAATGCCTTGGCGCAGAAGATTGAGTGCGATCGATCGTCGCTCCTGCTGCTGTCCTTCGCGCTGTCCTTCGCGCCAACCCTTTCCTTCAGTTTCTCGTTCCCAGGTTAAAAACGCTTCTGACAAAGCCATGATATCCTCCTGTTGAGCAAATTCTGTTAACTCTGCCATGTCTATTCTAACCTTCCAGCTTGATACCAGCCGCAAAATCTGATTTCGTCTGGGAGCATTGGACGGTAGGGCTAATACCTCTTCGATCGCTCTTTTTTGGGTCATTCCACGGCCTAAGACTCTCAGTAGTAACGTATCTGGAGATTCAGGCAATTGGTCGATCGCCACGATTGCAGTTCTGAAGATATCGGGAACAAAATAAACTCCTGCTGGATAGTTTGGGTCCGTCACTACCCTTGCAGCATCTAATAAAGGCTGTGAGGTAGTCGCGGCCAAAATCCAAAGCATGGGTAGCTCGTCTTCTGGAATTTCATCTCTGTTCGCTTTACGCCGCTCATCTTCTTGGACCCACACCAGTTTCATCACCGAAACCCGCACTTCTGTCCGGCTTGGAACATTTCGATAGGGTTCAAAAAGACAAGCTTGCTGAGCCATCTGTCCCAATAGTCCCAAGTCACTCCCCTTAACTGCTTCTGGATTTGGAACAAACCAAACATCAACATATTTTGCTTCGCCTGGAACTTCATACTGTCGCGCCACTGTGCCTAGTGGCTCTAGAAACTCTTCCAGATACTGCTTACTCATTTGGTCAAAAGGCGTTCGAGTCATTGCGCTACCAAACTACCGACAAATCCAATATAAACTCCGGCAGGATTTCTTCTCCAGATAAAGCGCTTGGCTGCATCAGCACTTCGGGCGATGGGCCCACCTGATAATCCATTAATCGATAAATCTCAACGGTCCGGTTCTTACGATCGATTAGCCACCCCAACTTCACGCCGTTTTCCAAATATTCCACCATTTTGGCCCTCAACATCGTCATGGAATCAGTGGCAGATC
>JANMIS010000754.1:0-5386 GCA_031375925.1 Synechococcales cyanobacterium OTE_70_concoct_197_sub | reverse complement strand
ATCAGCCATTGCCCCAGAATATATCGCCGACATTGCCCGATCGGTTCCCGGCGTATTAAACGTGCATAATATTGCATCGCGCGGCATCATTGGTAGACAATGCTTTATTGAAATGCATTTAGTAGTTGAACCCTCAGAAGTCACGGCTGCTCACAACATTACAGAAGCCATTGAAGCTGAGCTAGAGCAACGCTTCAGCCCTGTTCGCATTATGATTCACGTTGAACCTCCCAGTTATCGATCGGAGCAGTTAAGCTATTAAAGCTGATTTCGGGTTTTGAGTTTTAAATAACGATCGACTAATTGATCTGATATTTGATTTGCAGGCGCATCTAAAACCAATACACCCTTACGCTTTAATTCCTCAAAGGCAACTTGGCGCTGAGCTAAGAGGTCTAGGGCAACCGATCGCTCATAAGCTGAGATCACCCGATCGTCCCCGTCTTGTGGAGTGCTATGAGCAATGCGATCGATTTCGGGATCTCTAAGCGTCACGCAGAATGGCAAATACCTGGGAGCTAATTGCCCCAAGGACATCAGCAACTCCGACGAAGCTGTAACATCGACCAAATCGGTAATCACCACCACCAACGCCCGCCGAGATTGCTGACTCAAAACCGTATTCACTGCCGCCAAATAATCCGGCTCTGTTAAATCAGGTTGAATGGGCGTTAGCTTCTCAAGTAAATGCTGGAAATGCGTTTCTCCACGCTGCGGTGGAATCCAAGTGTGCATTGCTCGATCGAAAACGCCAACACCCACTCGATCGCCCCGTTTAATTCCTGTCAATGCTAACGCTAATGCTGAATTTAATCCCCAATCAAACCGCTGCAATGATTCTACATTCGCTGTCATCAATCGTCCCCGATCGAGCAAAATAATCATCGTCTGCTCTTGCTCCGGCTCCAAAACTCGTACCAAAGGCCGATTACGCCTTGCGGTTGCTTTCCAGTCAATCAGGCGTAAATCATCGCCTTCTCCATATTCCCGTAACTCTGCAAACTCAGTTCCAATCCCGAACTTCCGACGTTGCTTTAATGCTCCAGAGGTTTGCAAGGCAAGGCGGATGGTGAGCGATCGTAAGGCCATCAAATCGGGATACACCTTCACCGTCTCAGTTTCATGGGTTTTCCAATCCATCCATATCAATCCCCACGGACTGAGTTGTCGAACCTGGACCTTACCCCATTTGTAGGCTCCGCGCAGGGTAGGCTTGGCTGTGTAGGTTAATTCTTTGGTCTCGTGGGCGGCTATTTTAACGGTTAACGTTTCTTGCGAAACCGTAAAATTTGTGAGTGGGTATCCATCTCGAATGTGGATCTCTGCGGCCCGATCGCCGCCCTGCAAAGTCAACTTCACCGGGTTGTCTCGTCCGATGGACAGCTTCGACTGCGGCTGCCGCACTACTTTCACTTTCCGGTTACCCCCGTTCCATACATCTAGCAAGGCCGCCAGCAGCAACACAATATTAAACAGAAACATTCCCACCAATGCCAGTCCGATCGCAGTCCCCCCGCCCCTCACCGCCGCAAAAACGGTTGCGACAATGCCACTGCCAATGAGAAGTAGATACGATCGGAGCGTTGGGATCATGATAAATTTAACTATGAATTTGATGGCTAATTTTTATAGTTTACTCCCATCGATCGAGTTCTGATGACCAATATTGAAGAAGTGCGATCGTACTGGCTCTGCGGGATTCAAAAGTGGCGGCAACCCAGATCAACATTAGTCCTAAAGTGATGCCTAAAGCCCAAAGCAGCATTGAGTAGTTGGAGATAAAAACAAATAACTGTCTCAACACTTGGAACATAAATAACAGCGTTCCAATATAAAGATAAGCGCGGGTTCTGACAACCAAACCCAGCCCAACAAATCCCAACCCCAACAAAACTGTAAATAATCCCAAACTCCAACTTGACTCCGCCTGCACCAATGCGGTTAAGCTTACAGACCCGATCGCCAAACATCTTAATAAGTGTCGATTTTGGCGATTATCACCACCCTTTAAGCCTGGCTCAAACTCCACTGCAAATACGATCGCCAACGCTACAGCGCTCACGTACCACAATGGATCGGTTAATCCCCAAAAACCTAGCAATCTAAAGGTCGCCCACAGTCCTAGGAATACGCTGACATAGCTGAGTGCAAATCGCTGGACTCCAATTGCTAGCCAAGCGTAGAAGCCCCCAGCAAGCAGCAATCCAGGAATATTTACCACCCACATTGTTAGCCCCAATACAACTCCCGGTAACGCGATCGCACAGGTCCGAATTGGATTAATCTCAGGCCAACCCAACCGCACCCAAGGTACTGACGCTAACCCAAACGCAACGACAGAAGCAATTGCTGCTCCCCAAGGATGCAGAATTGAAATAGGTAGAAAGCGTGATAACACAATTTCGATCGCAACACACAACGGAACTACAGCACCATAGAGCCAACGGGTGTGATCGCGACCTTGAATAAATCCATACAGGCTTAGTAATCCAAAACAAGCCGCTAGCTGCCACAATCCTGGAACACTTAAGGGAGAACTAAAACTAAACCAAGTCACAAAACTAGCAACCACTGTGGAAATTGTCCAATGCAGGTTTGGGGAGATTTGAATTTCTTCTTTAGATAATGCAAACCCTCTTCTCAGCGCAGGTCTTAGCGCTTGCATCAACCAACTGATTGCCGCTGAAGCCAATGCAAAGAAGGCGAGTCGATCGCTTAATCCCCACAGATCCCAACCCATATTGATTTGATGCGTAAGGAGATAACTCACAAACCATTCCAACCCAAACCCTAATCCCAACAGAACCCACACTCGTCCAGAACCCAAGCCGCGAATCACCAACCCTAAAACAATCAACGCCGCATCGATTAAAACTCCACCTGTCGTATACCGATCGAATCCCGGCAACGCGGATAATTGAAACGATAAAAACATCGGAGCTATCCAGCCGATCGTCTCAAACAGCGTCACCACCGTAGCACTGACGATAAATAGCCCGATCGCCCAACCATCTGAAGCTTTTACATAATGGGCTAAAAGCTGATTATAATTCGACACCGTTCCAGTCGCAGAGGTCTGTGCTGCGATTCGGCCCTTCAATGCTGTATGCACGACCCACAGCGCCAAAACCATCATCCCAAACCAAGGCGCAGTCGAAAAGGCCGATCGGGTGATGATTAATTGAAATAATGTTAGTAGAACCCCGATCGTCATCGCTGCTGAAGCTGCTGTGCGAATCACCCGAGTATTCAAAACCATCAATACAAAAGCCATCGCAACTGAAACCGTAATACTCCCCGCATCCCAATCTAGAAGCGGCACTGCCCCAAAAATTGCGATCGAACTTACAACGCTGATTCCTTTCGCTGTTACAGGCATTGATTGCGGCGATCGGGCTTTCACTCGTGAGCCAATTGTTAAAGCGATCGGAATAACCAACCACCCCATTGATTCTCGAACTGACAGACCCGTGGGCGATTTAACAAAGCGTACATAGACCGACAATATCAGCATGGACCAAGACAGCACCGCTAGAGCTATCCCCGTGAACCACGCACTTTTCTTCCACACTCGATCGTGCAACCCCAAGCACAACGACCACTCCAGCAATGCCCCAAGCACCCAAATAGTTGCCCAATCAAACATACTTAAGGCCGGAAACTTCCAATCAATACTCGAACTTACCGCCACGATCGCCGTCATTTGTGTCAAAGTCACCAGAGATTTTGGATAATCCTGATGAGAAACTGATTGTTTCCAATTCAAAATCGCCAAGATTGCAAACGAGATTAGGAAATAAATCGATCGTACCGCCGGATTAAATAGCCCAGGCAATGCAAACGCAACTCCCATAATTCCCGCCGTCGAGAATGCAACCTTTGCTAAATCTGGCTTTTGGCGCTGGTTTAAATAACTACCCAAACCGATCGCCCCAACGACTGGAACAAGTAACGCCAAACCCAGTAATTCCCAAGAATTCGCGACTCCAGCTACTCGCATGGCCGATGCCATCGTTGACGATCGCAGTGATTCTGGAACAAGCAATTGCAACAACCAATAGCTCTGCACACCAAACGCAATCAAACCCAAAACTGCAACAGCTTTCCAAGTTTGATGCAAATATCGCCACAGCATCACGACGATCAACGCACTCACCCCCAGCCCTGACCCTCCCACACCCATCGTCACCCAATTCCCCAACCCCAGCAGCATCGCCCCCAGCACCCGCGTAAAATTCTTGGGAGATTCGACCTGTTCAGAGATAGGATTCCAACACAACATCGCCCCTGAAATCGCAAATGCCAAACCCAAATCAGAAAGTGGCACCATCGCCCCCAAAACAGATCGCGCCATCAACAACCCCAACCCACCCGCAATCACTAATCCAAACCAATTAGAAGATTGGCTAGATTGCGTTTTAGATTGCTGCGATTTCCAAAATACGGCTGTGGTGCCGATCGTTCCCGCATACACTGCCGCGATCGGCATCACGGGGAACATCCAACCCCAATGCAACAGACTCAAAGCAGCATAATTCGCTTGAGGTAAATTAGGAACAGGCGATCGTGATTCTGAACTACGCAACAGCAATCCCTGCATTCCCAACAGCACCAATCCCGCAATTACACAAAATATCGCACCGCCCACACTTCGCCCTAACCGAAACCCATCCATCATCCAAAAATTCACAGGCACGATCAACAGCGTCGCAACCTGAAGCATTTGACTCGTACGACGAAGATTTTCATGCGTTCCGGTCCATAGCGCCGCACCTCCAAAGGCCAAGGTGTAGAGCCACAGGATGCCATACTGACCCACAGGCGAGAAATTATTCCATTGCAACGACGCCAACACTGCCGACGACACTACGACCAAAAACACACCCAAAAACAATAGCCACATCACCCCCAACTCCGCCATAAATCCCGACAAAATTCGAGAGATCAGACTGGGTTCAGTTATTTTTTCAGGCAATTGGGGAGATTCTGAAATAAAGTCCTGATCGGGGCGAACTTCAGTAGTTTCTTCAACATATTCTGGTACTTTGGAAATCAAATATTGATTGGCCCACCGTTTTACTTGCCGATCGGAAATTAACCCCAATTTCAGCCAGACATCAAGCCCATTCAGGAGTTCAGGGTGATCGTCGGGAATTTGGACTTCCAGTGAAATGCGGCGAGTAGATAAAGGCATGATGATAAATCTCTCAGGGTGAACTTTCCTAGATTTGAAATGTGGAAAGTTATGCTGCCATGATATGCAGACTTCACCGAACCGATCGACCATTCACTGTGCAACTTAAAAATTTGGCTATTGATTCATCTATGGTTTTCTGCAACCAAACTTTAGAAGTCTTCGACATAAATAAGCCCTCACCCCCAACCC
>JANMIS010000753.1:0-1664 GCA_031375925.1 Synechococcales cyanobacterium OTE_70_concoct_197_sub | reverse complement strand
CGCCGTAGGTTTTAGCCAGGGATTCTTGAATAATGGCAATCTTGGCGGTGAGTAGTTGATTAGCAGCTTGTTGGCTCCGGCTACTGCGATCGAAGTGCGATCACGGTTAGAAGCGATCGAGTTATAGTTTTTTAGAGGAATGCTTGCGTGGCTTACACGGTGAAAGATTTAGGGTCGGAGATTTTCCTATTTGAAAATCTTGTGGAACCGGAAACCTGCGATCATCTAATGGAGGTGGCGGAGTTTTGCCAGTTTGAATCGGCCACTATTTTGCTTGGGGCAGTGAATACGAGTATTCGCAATAGCGGGATTTTGACGTTCGATCGTCGTAACCCCATCCAACAAGCTGCTAATCAACTACTCACCGCCAAGATTGCCATTATTCAAGAATCCCTGGCTAAAACCTACGGCGTGCAATTTCCCCAAGCGGAAGCCTGCTCGATTTTGCGATACTCTCCCAGTCAGCAGTACAAGCGCCATGTGGACAACTTGACACCGGGAAGTCGCCGCATTCAGGAAGCGGAGCAGGGCATTCCGACGCGGGATGTCAGTATTGTTGGTTACCTTAATGATGACTTTGAAGGGGGCGAAACATTTTTCGATCGCCAAAAAATCAAAATCAAACCTAAAAAAGGCAGCGCGATCGTCTTTCCCGCCTACTACACCCATCCTCATCAAGCCATGATCGTCCGATCGGGCCGTAAATATTCCTGGACAAATTGGCTCTATCACTAGGTTTGATCGAGGCTTTCTTTACCATCTGTAACGTTTCAAGGGGTGGGTTTCGATCGTCGTCGCGCGGTGCGGTAAGGTGAGGATACTTGTTTGAAACCAGAATTTCAGATCTCCTAACCTATGTCGCGCACTATTCGTATTGCTTCCCGCAAAAGTCAACTCGCCCTCGTACAGACCCACTGGGTCCGGGACGAGTTGCAAAAAGCCTTTCCCGAAATGACGTTTGAAATCGAGTCCATGAGCACCACGGGCGACAAAATCCTGGATGCGCCGCTGTCTAAAATTGGCGATAAAGGGTTGTTTACGAAAGAGCTTGAAGTCCAGATGTTAGATGGTAGGGCGGATTTTGCGGTTCATTCGTTAAAAGATTTGCCGACCAATTTGCCTGAAGGCTTGATGTTGGGTTGCGTCACGGAACGCGAAGATCCAGCCGATGCCTTAGTGGTGCACGAGAGCAAAAAGTCGTACCAGTTGGCAACGCTGCCCGAAGGCTCTGTTATCGGTACATCGTCCCTGCGGCGCTTGGCTCAGTTGCGGCATCATTATCCCCATCTTGCTTTTAAGGACGTTCGCGGAAACCTGAATACACGCCTTGCGAAGTTGGATGCAGGTGAATATGACGGCTTGATTTTGGCCTATGCGGGCTTGCATCGCTTGGGCTTTGGCGATCGGGTCCATCAATCAATCCCTGCTGAAATTTCACTTCATGCTGTGGGTCAAGGTGCCCTCGGTATTGAATGTCGTGAAGGTGATGCTGAAACCTTAAAGGTAATCAAATTCCTAGAACATACGCCCACCGCGCAACGTTGTCATGCTGAACGGGCATTCTTGCGTGAACTTGAAGGCGGCTGTCAGGTGCCGATCGGGGTGAATACTGCGATCGTGGATGGCCAGTTGACTTTGAAAGGCTTAGTTGCGAGTCTGGATGG
>JANMIS010000746.1:0-2762 GCA_031375925.1 Synechococcales cyanobacterium OTE_70_concoct_197_sub | reverse complement strand
GCCGCTATTGACCAAGCTGTGGTAGCAAATGGCGGCAGCTATTTTAGTGCGCTGATCCAGTGGAAACCCGTCCTTCGACGCCTTAGGTTAATCCGGTTAGCGGCCCGTCTGCGCAGAAGTCGGGATTGCCAAATGCTTTTTCTGGATGTCCCATCGCTTCACAGAAATTCATCAACAATCGGTTGTGCGGAACCTTTCCGAAGTCCATCGATTGCCCCATCTTGAAGCCTAAACCGCCACCCACAAGTACGAATGGGATGTTGTCTCGAGTGTGCGAATTTCCTTTACCCAGCTCGTTGGTCCATACTAGTGTTGTATTGTCGAGCATTGATCCCGGACCGCCTGGCTCAGGCGTTTCTGCTAGTCGTTTTGCTAGGTACGCTACTTGTTCACAGTACCACGTGTTGATCTTGATCAAGCTCTCATAAGCGACTTCATTCGTATCGGGCTCGTGCGAAAGATGATGGTGTCCCTCGTCAATTCCGAGCCATTTCATCTTGGGTGAACCTACGCTATTGGTGATTTGGAACGTAGCGATTCGTGCAAAATCGGCAGCGAAACTATTCACCATCAGATCCATTTGCATACGCGAAATTTGTGGGATGTTGTCGTTTTGCTCCTCGACGTTGGCAGGCATGGTTGGAACAGCATGGCCAACATCGCCCGTTTTCTTTCGCAATTCAATCTCGCTTTGAAGCTCTTTTTCGATTTCGCGAACCATCGCGACGTGGTCCTGCAACATCCTCCGATCCTCGACACTGATCAATTGCTCCACTTTGCGAAAGTCGTCGGTCAGGTCATCGAGAACGCTGGCCAATAGTGCTCGGTTCTTGGTTTGGCCGTACAGCTTGTCGAACATTTGATATGGATTATCGATAGGGGCAACAGGCTGATTGGGGCCAGCGTACGACATGCGAGTCCATGTGTCCGCACGCTCAGGGACCATCACTCCAAATTCGAGCGAACCAAACCGAGTCTGAGTCAACGGATCGGCCTGAAGTTTATTTTTAAGGTGTTGGTCCACCGAAATGCCTTTGGACCAACCAGCCGGAGTGTCAGATCCACCTTGAACGTCACCGGGAAACAACTCGATACCTGTGAGCAAGCAACCGATGCCGCGCATGTGCCCGTCGCCATCACCCTTGATACGGTTGCAGACTCCGTGCATCGTCATCATTTGGCTCTTGAAGTCCGCTAGCGGACTGAGGATTCGCTTTAATTCAAAGTCTGCGCCAATCTTCTCAGGCCAGAAGTGATCTGGAATGACGCCGTTTGGACTAAAGATAAAAACCAAACGCTGTTTTCGAGGTGCCGCACCGTTAGCCCAACCGAGGCTAGGCAAGCTAAACATCAGATTCGCAGCCGCCGCACTGATTCCGGTTTTTCGGATGAATTCACGGCGAGAAACAGATGAAGGCATTTGAAATCCCTATTTGCTGAATGCTGGATCGCGTGTCGCTGCCAAAACGGCGATCTCGACGATCAACTTGTTAATGTTATAGTCGTTTTTACGAAAGTTTTCCGTCAATTCTCTTAATGTCTTGGGGCCAAAAGCCGCTGCCGGTTGTTTGACGAAGTGCTGGAACGCTCGGTTGACAAAGCCCGTCTGGGCATCATCACTTGATGCAATATACTCGGCCAAATCACGCGGTCCGCTGAAAGAAACTTCTTTTCCGTTGCGATCGACGTATTTTCCCGAAGAATCAAGGGGTTTTGACCGCTCTTGACTACGGAACTTGCCAACCGCATCAAAATTTTCCAATGCAAATCCTAGCCCATTTATTTTGGTATGACAGACTTGACAGTTGTCTGGGCTGGTTTGCAATGCGACCCGTTCACGCGTCGTGAGATCCGGATGCAGGTCTGGACTCAACGGAGTGAATGCTTCGTTGGGCGGTCGAAGCGTTCGTCCAAAGACAAAACGAGTTAGAAAAACTCCTCGATGAATCGGTGAGGTCGTGTCGTGATATGACATTCCACTCATCAAGAAAGGATGCGTAAGGACACCAAACCGCTTTTGCGGGTCGCTAACGCTGCGCCGAAGCTGAGAAGAAGGTACTTTTGCAGGGTCCGCGGGTGCCGATTCGAGAGGTAGCCACGAATCGCCGTAGAACTGAGACAAGCGGTCCGATGTGTAAGTCCAATCCGCCAAGAACAGTTGCCGGAAATCACTTGATTCGCTCGTCACAACATCCTCTAAGAATGCATCCAACGAGTCGCGTAAATCGCTTACCAGCCCTGCATCGAATCCCGGATACAGTGCTTCATTCTTCGTGATTTCACCGAAGCTTTTTGTGTTGAGCCACTCATGTAGCATGTACTTGAGTTTTGCCTGAGCGCGATAGTCCTTGACAAACTCTTGCGCCATTCCTCGGATTTTGTCGACGCTCTCTAGTTCGTTCTTTCTAATCTTTTTGATGAGCCAATCGTCCGTCGGAAGTGAATCAAATAGAGTCAGCGTCAATCGGTTTGCATGACGAGCGGAAATCGCCTGTTCTTGGTCTGCAAGTGGATACAGAAAGCGTGGCGACTTGAGAGACACCAACATCGAGCGTTGTATGGCTTCGATATCATCGTCTGTTGCATCGACCTGCTTATCGACATAGCGTTCCTTGAGTTCCTCCCCTACGGGAGATCGGAAGGCTGTCTCAACAATTTCGGTCAAGAACGAACGTAGCAGGGCTCGATTTTCATTGGAGTCGTTTTTGTGTTTCTTTCGGTATTCGGGCCAAAGTTCTGTGGCAGCGATTTGACCAAAGTCG
>JANMIS010000729.1:0-3642 GCA_031375925.1 Synechococcales cyanobacterium OTE_70_concoct_197_sub | reverse complement strand
CACCGCCAATTTTGGGTGTGCCGGGATAGGCGTAGTCCAACCCTGATAAGAAATCCTTGATTCCACGGGAAAAAGGATCCGACAGTAGAACAAAGCAAGGCGACTGGGCAGGATCCGCGCCAATCAGTCGTGACCAAGCCCCGGGTGAGCCGTCAAGATCCGGGAGCCGATCGGTATCTACATGAAATGCCTGCACCTTCACATCCGGCAGATAGGCCAACACCAGACTAATCGCAATATCATCCTCCACTTCTTGAACCTGTTGCCCCCTTGTCCCGATAATCCCGCCCCCACTACAGCCAATGAACGGCACCTCAGGCATCATTTCTCCAATCAACGGCATAATGCGTGAATATTCGCTGGTAAATGCTGAAGACACATAAATAAATCCCAAGGTCGGTGGGGCTTCTAACTGCCTACAGCCTTGGGTGATGACATCTTGAAGCGCCGCTTCTAAAGAAGCTTTATGAGAGAGGGTGCTGACCCATTTCGAAGCAGTAGGCGCAAAATCCATAGAGCGAAGTCCAAAAAGAAGACATGAATTCTAACAGTGGCATTAAGAATTTTAACGGTATAACTCTCAATAGCGTTGAAATAGCAGGCAAATCAACCTCGGGGATCGATCGATCTTCGCAGAACCGCAAGCCGTTTAGAAGACCAAAAAACCTTGAATAATTTTTTTGAAACCTTCTCTTAGAGGGGGTTTGAGCAACATCATGAAAATTTCAAAGAGGTCTTTTGAAACAAGGCTCTGAGGTGAAAAGCCAAATTTCTGAATGAGCTATATCTAGTATACGGGTTGGCCCTACCTACAAGAGGGCGGTTTTCCCAATTCCACAGATTGAGAAAAGGCGAGGTAAAGTAATAGGGTCTGATAAAGATTGTTGTAACAGGTTTGTTTATCTTGTGTTCATTATGAGCAACCTGCTTTGAGCGATCCGCCCTGGGCTTAGATCGTTCCACGACATGGCACGTAAAAATTGGTCTTTTAGAAGAGTGGATGGAATAACGCTATGAGTAAGAACGAACAACTGGAAAAGAAGATTGAAGCTGAACGCACTAACGCCCGCGAAGCTTGCGACCTAAATGGTGCAACTTCGGGCGCTTGTGCAGCGGCTTGGGATGCTGTTGAAGAACTGCAAGCTGAAGCGTCTCACCAGCGCGAAAGCAAGACTGGAACTGAGTACAATCAGTACTGCGATAACAACCCTGATGCTGTCGAATGCCGAGTTTACGAAAACTAAATTCGCCAAAAGCACAATCTAATTTTGAATGCACCCCCTGCCTGTTTACGAAAAGTGAATCTGTAGGGGGCATTTTTATGGGGTGTTGCTGGGGAAAATTGTGTCGGAGTGTTTCATGCTACCTGGAAATGTAGAGTCATTCCGTTTAACAGTGCTATGTTATTGACCGTTTATACGTAGATCGTTCTTCACCATGGCACCTTGGATTCCTTCATTAGTCTGGACTGACTATCGATTAGCTGTCCTTTTGACCGTTTTGGTGCCGTTGGGCATTTTGATGATCGGTTTCATTAAGCAAAACGAACCCGTCACGCGGCTGATGATTATCTACTGGCGGGTGGCGAGCTTGCTGGCAATTAGTGCTTATCTGTTAATTGCAGCGATGCCCGTTGGGTTTGTGACAGGATGGCTATCGCGGCTATTGATTCCGATCGCGCTCTGGTTTTGGGTGGATATTAATGAGTCGTTGCAGGATCAGCCAGCTAATCCCTTGAAGTTCAGCTTGATGAGTTGGCGGTGGGCTATTTCTGCTTACTGTTTGATTGGGGCGATCGGTCAGTTGCCCATTTTACGCTGTGCCTTTGTTCCGAGTGCAGCGGTCCAAGATCCAAGTCGAGAAGCCCTGTGCTACCTTTGGATGCAGCCGACTTGGGCATTTAAGGAAATATTTCACCCGACGACGACAGCATGGTTTCTAGGTGGAATCGGCATGGTGGGCTTAGGGGTTTATGTTTTGTATTTGGCTTATTTCCTGTTTGCTCGATTGGGTAAGCGGAAGCGATCGGCTCTGGGTTAATGGCAAGATAAGTGGTGAGATATGACAGTTTCAGTGGGATTTCGGTTAGAACAATACACGATTCAATTTCCCCGTGAAGTTCTTTTGGTGGATATTGAGGTAGACGGCCAGCCTGATCAGATTGCGATTTTTAAGGGATTTTCGAGTTCTTTGATGTGTCCAACGGCCTTTGACCCGGAGGTGCCGATGATTCCGCATGGGGCTAGGATTCTAGGAATCGATCGTCTCAATGGTCCCTACAATCCCAACTCTCCTCGCTATATTCAGCGTAATATTCCTTGGAAGGAATTCGAGGAAATATTAGAGAAGGCAGGGCTGTGAGAGTCCCTTATAATAGGGCTGATTTTTGCTTTTGTTGAGTTGAACTATGGTCATGTCACCTGTGCAGTCTGCTGTTAGCTCGTCTGGAGAGCTGCCCTGGGGACAGTTGGCGTTGCCGGAAGGCGCGCTCTTTGGGACGGACGGCATCCGTGGGAAAGCGGGTGACTTGTTGACGGCGGTGCTGGCGATGCGGGTAGGGTTTTGGGCGGGTCAGGTGCTGCGGGAAGTCTCAGGAGACCATGCGCCGATCGTCTTGGGCCGTGATTCTCGTAATTCCAGTGACATGTTGGCCACGGCTTTGTCCAGTGGGTTGACCTCGGCTGGGTTAGATGTGTGGGACTTGGGCATGTGTCCGACTCCGGTGGTGGCTCATGTGGCGAGTACGACTAAGGCGATCGGTGGCGTGATGATTTCCGCTAGCCACAATCCACCGAGCGACAATGGCATCAAATTTTTTAGTGCAACAGGCAGCAAGCTTGAGCCTAGTTTACAAAAACGGATTGAACAGGCGATTCGCGGTGAGATTCATATTGAGTCCACCCATGGAGAGAATGTCTGGGGACAGCATATTTACCGTCCTGAACTGCTGGATGGGTATTTAAAAGCTTTGGTTCAGCCGGTAGTCCAAGAGAGTTTGACCCCTTTTACAGGCTTAAAAGTCGTGCTGGATTTAGCTTGGGGCGCGGCGACCCGGACGGCAGTGGGCGTGTTTGAATCCCTTGGTGCGAAGGTGATTGCGCTCCATGAGAATCCCAATGGCGATCGGATTAATGTGCAGTGCGGCTCTACTCATTTGGAGAGTTTGCGGGAGGCGGTGAAGCTGCATGATGCGGATTTTGGCGTGGCTTTTGATGGAGATGCCGATCGGGCTTTGTGTGTGGATGGTCAAGGTCGGACGGTGGATGGGGATTATATTTTGTATTTCTGGGGCAAGCAGTTACTGGAGCGTGGAGAGTTGCCGGAGCAAACCATTGTTTCTACCGTGATGTCGAATCTAGGCTTTGAGCGCGCTTGGGAAAAGCTGGGTGGGAAGCTGATTCGGGCTGCGGTAGGCGATCAGTATGTCCATGCGGAAATGGTTGCGACAGGTGCAGCCTTGGGCGGTGAGCAATCGGGCCATATTCTCTGCCCGCAGTTTGGGGTGAGCGGAGACGGCTTAATGACAGCGTTGCATATGGCGGATTTGGTGAAGCAGTCCGGCGGAAATTTGGCGAGTTTGGTCGATGCGAGTTTCACAACTTATCCTCAGGTTTTGAAAAATGTGCGGGTTGAGGACCGGGC
>JANMIS010000718.1:0-8732 GCA_031375925.1 Synechococcales cyanobacterium OTE_70_concoct_197_sub | reverse complement strand
CCGATCGCTCGATAGTAAGCGCGATGATGTAACGGGTATTCAAGTTCAAATTGATGCTGAAACTTTAGCCAAAGTTGCTGCACAAATGACTTAGAAGGTCAGATTACAGTTGTGAATTTAAGGGTGCATTTAACGATCACGTTTTGGAAAAGAGGGTAGATCGATTGCGGACAGAGATTCACGTTTTTGGGGTTTGGATTTGGAGATGATGGGGGCGATCGGAGGCAGGGGTTTGGTCGGAGCTTCTTCTGTGACTAGCTCGGCTGAAGATTGCTCAACGATCGTGACCTCTTCGCCCATAATTGCATTGACCTGTGCAATCACCTGTGCCCAATTATCAAGGCGCTCGGCTTCATCAAGATTGGAGTTGCGCTCGACTTGATCGAGGCCAAGGGTTTCATCTATCTTTGAAAGCGCTTCGGCAGTCGCGATCGGTTCAACCGTTGCGGGTTCGTCCAAAGTTTCATCGACAGTTTGGGCTGAAGCTTCCGTAGATGGTTCAACGCCTTCGAGGGCTGGAGAGGATTCAGAGGTATTGTCTACGATCGCATTAGCCCATGACTGAAGTGCAGGTGCGGTTTCGACTGAACTGGCGATGCCCCAGGGTTGGACAGGTTGCGATCGGGGGATTTTTACTTTGGGTGGGGCTGTCGTGACGGGTTCGCTATCCGTTTCTTCTAAGAGTTCTGAGACAAATCCTTGAGCCGTAGCGGGCGGGACATCCAGACATTTTTCGAGGGCAGCTTTGAACTGTAGGGTGTAGCGCTGCTGGCGATGAAGGCGCGATCGGAGGTCTCGGCTAGTCTGTTCTGACTGAGAGAGTTGCTGGAGGCTTTCACTAGCGCGTTGCTGGACGGCGGCACATTCGCGTTCAAGTTGGGCGATTTGTTCGTGACTGTTTTGCAGTTGCTCAGTGAGGGTTTCCACCAAAATTTGTTGGCGCTGGGCCATGCGGTGAGAGCTTTCGAGTTCTGAAAAAAGCTGACCGAGACGCACTTGAGATCCGGATAGGGCCTGGGTTTGGTTCGCGAGACGGGTTTCTGAGGTTTCTGAGGGATCGGCTTCGGAGAGGGCTTCCCACCGTTCCATTTCGGCTCGGAGGGAGCCTTGGGATCGGAGCAATGCCGCTTCTAATTCGGCCACTTGCGATCGGAGTTCTTGGTTTTGGCTTTGAACTTTGAGGTAGAAGTCCCCGCTTACTAAGGTTGGCACGACGGGACTCTCGCAAGTTTGCTCCGGCAGATGATCAATAGACAGGGCATCAGGAAAATTCACCGTTTCCCATTCGTCGGACGGATGCAAATGGGAGGAGTTGGGCTGATTTTGGGGAGATTCATTCATAATTAATGTCCTACCTGATGGCCTGCCGATAAAGATGCCTAGAAAAACCTTATTGTTTAGGATAGCTTAAGTATGGGAGAAGGAAATTAAGTCTTTTGATTCTTTCGCCGTTGCTGTAGGCCAAATTCAGAGCAGCGATCGAGATTCTTTTATATGTGCGATGATGAACAGACTCGCCGCTAGTTCTTGTAAATATGATTATCATCCCCGAGCACTTGGGTAATATTCTGTTTTCAAGCTGTGCCATATTGATTGCTCTAGCTGCATATCAACTAAAAAAGCAGCTTGATCGGCAACGTCAACAGCGTCAGGTTTTGACAAGCGTTACCTTAAAAATTAGTCAAACTGAAGCGTTATCCCAAATCCTACAAGCATCTGTTTCAGGTGTGCGTGAGGTTTTAAATTGCGATCGAACCTTAATTTGTCGTGTCAATTCAGATGGCACTGGAACCGTTATCAATGAATGTGTTTTGCCTCAGTGGTCGGTGGGACTTGGCTACCAGATTAAAGAAATTGATTTAAAGGAAAAAGTTCAAGGCGATCGGCAGGAACAAAGGGGCCAGTTGATTGATGCAATCGATTGGCAGAGGCATGAGCAGTTTTGTGTTAAGTCTGCTTTGATCGTCCCCATTTTTGACTCAGATCCTTTCCACTCTACTACCCTTACTCTGTGGGGTTTATTAATTGCACATCATTGTAAAAAAGGTCATCATTGGCAACCTGATGAGACAGAATTTCTCGATGAACTTGCGTTACACATTACGATCGCAGTTCAGCAGACAAAGCTAGCGTCAGAGTTGAAATTAATCATCCAAGAGCATCAGTCGATCGAGCATCAACTTCAGGATCGAGTCTTAGAAATCGAAAAAGTTAATACACAGTTTATCCAGACAACAAGCCTACTAGAAACTCGTAATCAAGAGCTAGATGAATTTTCCTACACTGCCTCTCATGATTTGCAAGCTCCTTTACGAGGCATTAAAAATCTTACAGAGTGGCTTATTCAAGATTTAGAAGGACAGCTTTCTGTAGAAAGCCAGAAGCAGCTACACCTGATTCAGTCTCGCGTTTCTCTAATGAATCTATTAATTGATGGTTTTCTTAAGTATGCGAGAGTGGGTCGAGAAAATGTTGTATTCACAACAGTCAATATTAGTCAAATGCTAACAGAGATCATTGATTTATTATCTCCTCCCCCTGAGTTTCAAATCCAATTTTTAGATGATCTACCGACGATCGAGACCCAAGCTTTGCTCCTGAAGCAAGTTCTTGCTAACCTGATTGGCAATGCCATTAAATATCACGATCGAGCAACTGGGACAGTCTGTATTTCATTAGAGGATCAAGAATTATGGCTTAAATTTAAAGTGTCTGACGATGGAGCCGGAATTGCTCCAGAAAATCATAAGAAAGTCTTTAGTATTTTTCAAACACTCGCGGGAAAAGCTGAGCAAAAAGGAACGGGGATTGGTTTGGCGATCGTAAAAAAAATCATTGAGGCTCAGGGTGGTTCAATAACGCTTGAGTCTCAGCTAGGTCAGGGCAGCACCTTCTCGTTTACCTGGCTTAAAAAACTACCCTAAAAATAGAACCAAATGTAATTTCTAATACCAGACCCATAGGTGAATGCAACGAATTCTGGCGGCCCGCCCCCCGGCCCCCAATTCTGGGAGCCAGAGTTAGAGGGGGTTTCATGTCCCCCCAGAATTGGGAGTTAAGGGGATTGATTTAAATTCCCGACAAATCAATCGACTCTGTAGTATCGATCGTCTTCACCAATGCTTTTTCAGCGTCGTTAAATTCTTCAAAGGTTTGCCCTTGTAAAACCGCAACATCCGCATCAGCAATATCGCCCGATCGCTTCGCCACTCTAGTCATCAAAACTTCGATCGGCGCATCACAATGGACAATTGTTAAAGGAATCCCCGTTACTGTGGACTTTGCAATCACCGCAGCCCTTAAATCCATGCGATCGTATTTGGCATCCAAGACCACGGTGTGTCCTTGAGATGCTAATAAGATCCCCAGATCTAAGAGACGATCGTAGGTTTTGGCGGTCATTTCAGCGCTGTAGATTGCGTCAGAACCCTTTTGTTCAACGGGAATGCCTGCGAGATGTTTGCGCACTGCATCCGATCGTAAATGAATGACGTTACGATCGCGGGCAATTGCCTTAGCTGTTGTGCTTTTGCCCGAACCGGATAGTCCCGACATCATAAACAATTTGCCGCTCTTGTTTTGGGTGTAATCAAACGCAAGGCGATAGTAATCTGCGGCAGTTTTTGCTGAGGATTCTTTTACGTCTGCGGGAATGCCTGGATCATCTAACAAGAATGAAGTCACTTTGGCTCGAACGTAAGCTTGGCGGCTGAGATATAGTGGCAAAACTTGCAGACCTTCGTAGTCTCCGGTTTGTTCTAGATAGGTATTGAGTAAAAGATTGGCGTAGTCCGATCGGCCCCGCGCATCCAAATCCATACAGACAAATGCCAAGTCATACATCGTATCCACAAACCGAAATGGCTCATTAAATTCAATGCAATCAAACAACAACATTTCACCATTCCAATAGGCAATGTTGCGCAAATGAATGTCGCCGTGGCATTCGCGAATTTTGTCGGCTTTCACTCGGGATTCAAAAATTGCAGCGTTGTCAATGAAGAACCGATCGCTGTAAGCTTTGGTCGCATCCCATTGCGCTTGCGTTTGGGCACGGCCAATGTAGCCTATGCTTTGGACATAGTTTTCGTCGTAGGCTTGACGAATAGCTTCAACTGTTCCGTAGGTGCGAATATGGTCATTGCTTTCGGATTTGCTGTGGAAAGCTGCAAGTTCTTTGGCCAATGTAATGATTAGGTCTTCGGTTAGTTCACCCCGATCGAACATCTCACTCATCAGTGCGGCCTGCGGGAACTGCTGCATTTTTAGCGCAGGCTCGACCACTTCACCGCTTCCCCCGATTTCAAATCCGTCGCCTGACTTTGTAATCGATTCAACGCTGAGATAAAGTTTTGCCGCGCCCCTTGCATTGAGACGCAGTTCTTCTTGGGCAAAATGTTGGCGTTTTTCTAAGGTGGAGAAGTCGAGAAAGCCAAAGTTAACTGCCTTTTTCAATTTATAAACGTAGTCGCCTGTCAGAAAGACGTAGGAGATATGCGTTTGGATGAGTTCTACAGGTTCTGTCACCGCGTGGGGATAAAAGTCCGGCTTCAGCATCGCCTGAATGACAGGAGGCAAGGCAGTATCAGTCATGGAGGTTCCTCAAAATGTAGTCGGGGGATTTTCCCAGCCTCCTTAAAATACCGGAAATCAGTCTCTCAAACGAATACTACACGAAAGATTCATCGAGATTGTGTCTTCAATCGCAAACTTCATCGCCTTCTCTATTAGAAACAATCTCGATACAAACGTCTGGGACTTTACCCAACTCCCAAACAAAATACGATCGGTTACGCTTCTCTGTAAGGTCGTTTGCAAAATTTGCTTGTATCAGGAATCCGATCGCCCTTCAAATCCCTCGGCCATCACCGTCGTCATCACCTGCACCGGACCATACCGATCGCGAATCATTGCCTCAATTTGTTGCTTCACCCAATTTTGAGAACTCATAAACTCCGGATGCAGCACCACATTCATTTCCACCCATACCTGACGACCCACCACCCCACGACTTTGCACGGCATCGCAGTTTGTCACACCCTGCACCTGCTGCACAATTTGAATTAACGCCTCGGGTGCGATCGTCACCTGCTGTAGCAGCGTCGGCACCTGACGACAGACTACCCGCCAGCCGCTGACCACCGCCATTACAACCATTCCTAAAGCCAAAATAGAATCAACCCAGCGATAGCCCCAAGAAATTAACAACAACGCTAAAATCAACGCGACCCCAATCCAGGCATCCTGCAAATAATTGAGCGCATTCACCTTCAGCGCCACACTCTGCATTTGTCGCCCCACCCGATATTGCAAAAAATAACCCATTGCCTGCGCAATGGTCATCAATATCAACATCTGAATCATCGAACCTGTAATCGTCACAACAGGCAGCGCCGCTAAACTCGGTGTCATCATCAACTGATGAATCACCAACATCAACAAACTCAACGCCCCAAACCCGATCGTCCCTGACAACCCTAAAATCATCATCGCTTCAAGTTTCCCATGGGACCAAGTTTCACGCCCTTGGTAATGGTAGGGCGAAGTCAACGCCGTCAAACTCAATAGCGCGCTAAAGGCATCCACAATCGTATGCAATGAATCCGCAAGCAAGCTCAGCGACTGCGTAGACCATCCCATCCACACCCGCACCGCCAAACTCACGATCGTTAACCACAGGTTAATAAATAAAACCCGCTGACAAACCGATGCCCGCTGGCACAGCCTCCCGGAACGGGAATTGCCCCGCACTAGCGAGGCCCAAAAATTCTCTTTTAGATTCACCCTGGCACGACTCATCTGTGTCTTATTACACTCTGCATCGCTATAATCGCACTGATTTCCCGAACTGCACGTTTTTTTGACAACGCCAACTTCCATTCCTCCTGCTTTTTCAAACAGGCCGCAGATAGGTTCATAATCAATCTCTCATCTTCAGGGGTGAGCGATCGAGATTTGTTCTCAGACTTTTGTTCTCAGACTTTTGTTCTCAGATTACGGTACGATCGCACTTGAGATTCGGAACATTTAACTTCACGTAGGAACGTCGATCGAGTCATGAAACTTAACAAAGTTGTCCCTTGGGGCCGCACCTTAGCTGAATACAAACTCATGTTTGATTTGACGGAGGCAGATCTAGGTCGGAAAATTTTGGGCTGTGGGGACGGTCCGGCGAGCTTTAATGCTGAAATGAAACAGCAGGGGCGTCGAGTGGTTTCGATCGATCCGGTGTATGAATTTTCGGATGAGCAAATTCGTCAGCGCGTTCAAGATACCTACACCACCGTCATCTCCCAGCTTAAACTCAAGCCCGATAGCTACGTTTGGACGTTCTTTAAAACAATTGAAGAACTCGGTAAAGCGCGTATGGGTGCGATGGAAGATTTCTTAGTCGATTATGAACTGGGTAAAAAAGAAGATCGCTATCGAGCAGAGTCTTTGCCAGAGTTGAGCTTTGGCGATCGACAGTTTGAACTTTGTCTCTGTTCTCACCTGCTGTTTTTGTATTCCGATCAATTTACCCTTGAGTTTCATCTAGCGTCTATTGAAGAGTTGTTACGAGTGTCTCAAGAATTACGAATCTTTCCATTACTAAAACTCAACTGCGATCGATCGCCCTATGTTGATCCCATCATGCAGGCGCTTTCTGAAAAAGGGTATATTGTTTCGATCGAAAGCGTTCCCTACGAGTTTCAGCGCGGTGGTAACCAAATGATGAAAATCGTCCGTCCCAGCTAGCTCAATTTCAGCATTCTAGGGAATGAACTTGTATTGAATTTTAGAGAGGGAGGGATAATGTAAAAGTACTGCCTTGGCCAGGACTACTCTCGATCGCGATCGTCCCTTGATGTAGATCAACACAGGTTTTCACCACAGCTAGTCCGAGTCCGGTCCCGGTGATAGAACCCGTATTTTGGCCCCGATAAAAAGGGTTGTACAGGTGTGGCAAATCGGCTTCTAGAATGCCCTGGCCTTGGTCTTTCACCTTGAAGATAATAGGCCGAGGCATATTAGGCTGTTCATTGCCTTGCATGGTGGAATTAGGGTTCCATCCGTCTTCTAAAATTAACTGAATTTCACTGTTTATGGGCGAATATTTAATGGCATTTAGCAACAGATTGCTCATAATTAAATACAGCAGTTTTTCATCAAGCAGCGCATACCGTTGGGACGATCGGCAAATCAGTTGAATGGGATGGCGATGGGAATTGGCGAGGTCAATATCTTCCACTAGATTTAAACAAAATGAGGCGAGTTCTAACCGATCGCGTTGACACACAAGGCTCCCTGCTTCTGCTCTAGCCAAGGTCAAAATATCATTCAGCAACTGCGTCATTGACTTCGCAGAAGCTTGAATTCGCAATAGGTTCTTTTCAATTTTTTCACGATCGTCTGATTGGTAACTCGATATCAAAAGCTGACTGGATCCCAGAATTACACTCAGGGGCGTGCGAAACTCATGGGAGGTCATGGAAAAAAACTGAAGCTTTAGGGTGTCGAGTTCCTTTTGCTGTAACAACTTTTCCCGCTGAGCATCACTGTGGCGGCGTTTGGTCAGCTGTTCGTGAACCACATAAAGCCCTAACGTCACCACCAAAAAAGCCGACACCAACCACCAAAGCTCAATCAAAAACCGATCGCGCATTCGCTGTTGAGCATCTTGTAGCCACCGTCGTAGCCGCGTTTCCTCTAGATTTTTCATCTCCCCCAAACTCGACTGAATTTGGGTTCTGAGTAGGACGCTAGATTTGGTAATATCGCGTTGGCGCTGATTAAGGGAGGCATTGGTTTGGTAAATCACAATCGACTCAGCCAAAAGCTCTAGGCGTTGGCGAATCAGATTTTCTAGTTTGTCAAGGGGTTTGGACTGTTCTGGATCTTGACTGACCTGTTGGCGGAGATTAAGCAGTTCTGATTCTAGATCGTCGATGCCATTTTGGTAGCGATCGAGTTCACTCCGTTCATTCAGAAGTACATATCCCCGTCGTCCCGACTCTGCCACAGTTAGATCGGCGTAGACACTGGTTAAATTCTGAATAATTTCGTAGGATCTTAAAACTTGTCGATTACTTTCACCAAGCTGCGTCGAGTTTCGATAGGAGATCCCATTGCTACCTCCGAGCCACAGAACCAACAAACCGAGTCCCGCTAAGAACCCTCGATACTCAGGCATCCATTTGAAATCAGGCAGCCGTTTCATCGCATCGCTCCCTATTCCCTTGTTTTTATTATGCTTTCTAATATGCGTATTTTAGTGGTCGAAGATGATGTTCAATTGGCCGATGTCCTTACGGATGCGCTTTCAGATCAGCAATATGTTGTAGACCTCGCTAAAGATGGTGAGTCTGCATTGGATTGGATTAAGAGCATGACCTATGACTTGATCCTAATGGACATTACCATTCCTAAGCTCGATGGCATTAGTCTTTGTAAACAGTTGCGCGATCGGGGCTTGAGTTTACCCATTCTGATGCTGACGGCGAGAGATACGATCGCTGACAAAATCATCGGACTAGATGCAGGAGCAGACGACTACATGGTCAAGCCCTTCGACCTCCAAGAACTCATGGCCCGCATCCGCGCGTTGATTCGTCGCGGAACCCATGAGGCCTCTGCAACCTTAACCTGGGGGCAGCTTCAGATCAACGCTTTGAAGCACGAAGTTCACTACGAAGGCCAGGAGTTTTTCCCGACCCCTAAGGAATATGCGTTGTTGGAGCTACTGGTTAGCA
>JANMIS010000693.1:0-1454 GCA_031375925.1 Synechococcales cyanobacterium OTE_70_concoct_197_sub | reverse complement strand
TCAATCAAAAACCGATCGCCTATGGAATAGAAACGATCGGCTATGGTTTTGTATTCTGAATTAATCAATAAAGTCTTTGCGTCTTTCCGTCTAGATTTACAGATTTCGATAAACTTCGCCATCATTTCGTTTGCCGACGCGAAAAATCTGAACTTCACCTAACCGATCGCCTGATGCTTCGACTAAGTAGTACAGAATTCTGGTACTGCTTCATCGTTTAGATAGGGCGCGCTGCGAGAAGTTCCTCAGCGGTGATGAACCCTTCACTGTTGATCATGGCTTGACGCAATTCATTGGAGTCAATGAGATCTTTGATGTCCCGATCGGAGTCTTTAAATTTCAAATATCGCAAAAAGTTGAGTACCTCTGAGACGATCGCATCAGGTGTCGAGGAGAGTTCTTCTAGGAGGATCGATCGATTATCCATGATGGTCGATGACGAATGGGCTGTTCTTATTCTATCTAAAATTTGGGACCGTATCATTCCAATTCTCACTTCAACATTCTCAATTCTCAATTCCGGCAAAGTGTTCCAGCAGTTCCCGATGAATAAACCGATAGCGACCGCCGATTTGCTGAAGTAAACGCCGATCGTGGCAGTAGGTGAGAAACTGGGCGAGGTTCCAGGGGATTTGATGGTGACGAGTGAGGACAATGCGGAGGCAGAAGTGTTGAATAACGGAGAGTCCGCCAACAAAGAATCCGATGCACAATGCCACGCCAATTCCGGGGATAATTGATTTAGCAAGGGATGTGTGAACAATGCTGAGAATGAGTGTCAGAGATTTTTCTGAAGCGATCGCTGTAGCTAAGTCTGCTTTTAGGCCAATTATTCCAGCGACACAAACGATGCCAATGGGATAGAAGAAGGTCGTCGCCCACATAGCACTCTGTAAAGAATTCCAGATGCCTAAATTGGGTTTAGACCGTATCTCCAAATCCTGCTTTTTCGAGCCAGATGTTTGGCCTATTAGCCCACCAGAGATTCCACTGGAAAACCCTAAAATTATTCCGAAAGATAGTCCTAACTTCATCCCATAAATCAGTCCTGAGATTAGTAATTGATGGTCGAAATACCAAAAAAATAGTCCGCAAATCAATCCAAGAAATAGTCCGTAAATCAGTCCAAGAATTAGCCCATTAATCATTGCTCGTCTCATGATTTTCACGGTTTCTTGTGGCACTTCGTACAACAACATATTTTGCAAGTATTTGATACTATCATCTGGCATCCTAATCATCTGTGAGCCAAGCAGCCGAAGTGATCCCAATGTCAGCCCCCACACTATCAATCCGCAAATCAGGCCGTCAATTAGCCAACCTATCAGTCCAAAAAATACTCCCAAAGACATCTCAAAAATTAGTCGATACTGCTGTCTGGCGATATTGATGCCGAGCCAACTAGGCTGTATCTTCTCAATCAACAACTCCACTTGATTTTGACGCTGAAGTTG
>JANMIS010000672.1:0-1032 GCA_031375925.1 Synechococcales cyanobacterium OTE_70_concoct_197_sub | reverse complement strand
AGCCACGACGTTCCTGCGAAGACGATTCTTTGGGCTGCCGGGGTGAAAGCATCAGAGTTCTGTCTAGAGGGATAAGACTCTTGAGAGGCTGATTTCGCGATGGTTTTGGCTTCGTCTATCTGGAGAGTGGTCCAACGGCCCGATCGGATGAGATCTCTTTCAGTGATCCCTGAGAACATAAAAACCCTCTGCAATCCAAAGACTTGGGAGGGTTTTTATGGAGATTTGTCGGCTAAGCGAAATCGTTCGCGAAGCGTTGGGTTAGCAAAGCCTATGCAACTACTGCACGATCGCCTCGGCTTCGATTTCAACCAGCAAGGTTGGATCAATCAATCGGCTGACTTCCAAGATGACCGTGGCGGGGCGGATGTCGCCGAAGACTTCGCCGTGGGCTTTGCCGACGCTTTCCCAGTCGTTGATGTTGGTGAGGTAAATGCGAGTTTTGACGACATCGTTGAGCGTGCCTCCAGCTTCTGTGAGCACGTCTTTTAAGATCTTGAGAATGCCGACGGTCTGTTCGTAGGCATCGTCGCCGCTGGCGGTGGTGCCGGAAACGTGGATGCTAGACCCAATGCGGACGGCGCGGGAATAACCGATTAGGGGTTCCCATTTTGAGCCTGTGGAGATGTTTTGGCGAGTCATGATGGATGCCGTGTTCTAGAGGGTTTGAAAAATCATTGTTTCAATTATGAATGGTCTCCTTTTCCTTTACAACGGTAATGAGTGATATTAGGTGACTAGAAACCTGGCAGGGCTGATACTTTGGGCTGAATAAACAGCTGAATAAATGGCTGAATAAAAGCTGGCGGGAACTTTATGGTGAAATCGATCGTCTGGGAATTCTGGAAACAATTACCTTTGTAAACGCTTCTATGAAATTTCTTCCCATTCTTACGATCGTGACAGCGATCGGTATTACGGCTAGCATGATGGCCCCTGCAAATGCGCAAATGCGTCGCAGACAACCGACTCAGCCCGCCCAGCTTGTCGCACAAAATGGAAGCTTCCAGCAGCAAATTCTCAGCTTGGTGA
>JANMIS010000644.1:0-3392 GCA_031375925.1 Synechococcales cyanobacterium OTE_70_concoct_197_sub | reverse complement strand
GTTCTCTACCTTCAAGTCTTCCGATTGAATTCTCTAATCGTCAGGAAGACTTAGAATTTCGTCTTCGATCAGTTCTGGAAGATCTTCAGTGTGGACATGAAGATGACAGACGGAACCTGTGAGTTCGGCAAGAATATTGCCTCTTTGATCGTCTGTGAGTGTGGGCAACTTAAGTTGATTCAGAAGAATGAGTACCTTCTCGTATTCTTCACCGGGTTCGTCTAGGACGACGGACAGCGTTGATTGCGTTTGAGATAATGGTGCAATATTAGGAATCATTATTGTCCTCTTCTAAGTCGTTTTTCCGCACGGTCTAGGCTTTTCTTTAATCCTGCAATTTCTTTCTCCCAGTAGTAGATTGGGTTTTGGTCTGGTCCAGACTTGTTCTTTTCATCTTCGATTTTCTGATAGTGGATCTCAATTTTACGCTGGATGCTGTTAACTGATTTTTGGAGTTTCTTTTTGGCAAAACTTTAACCTCCGACCACATAGTCTATATTTTAATGGATCTTGCTGTCTTACGATCGCCCTTCCTCATTCTAACTTCTCACCTCTTCATTTTCGTTGGCGAAGCCTCTCTGTAAGAATCGCCTCTCCCTTTCTTAATTCTAACTTCATCACTCATCATTCTCCACGGCCCCAAGCGCTTTAAGTGTAGCAATCGTCCCAGAAGATAAACCTTTGGCCCCAGCGATGTTCATGCCGACGCAAGAGGCGATCGATGTCTTGACATCAGCAGACAGCAAATTCAGTAAATTGTCGTTTAAAGGGTGAATGAAAGGCAAGAACGATATCTTGTTTTGGAACACCTCGATCGATCATCTCCTGTGCAATTCCACCTTCTGTACCATCATGTTGAATCCAAATTTTTTCATCTCGAATATCAACGTGTAAACTGCAACCATAGATCCGTTGTTCCTCAAACCAGCCAACATGAACTAGTTGGTATCGATCGCGAATATGATCCAAAATAAGTTCTGATTCTAACTCTGGATTGCCGAAGTCAATTTCACTGTGAGCGGTCAATAATTCCTGTACAAGTTGACGATAATTTTCTACTTTTGCCATTTGAAAATTTCCTCCTTTTTAGGATTATAAACAATTAACCGAACTTGGTAGCGTTCGACCAAACGACGGGGAAGTTCTAGACTGAAAAACGATCGGTAGGTATCGACTGGAATTGCTATCTAGCAATTCCGGTCGGGCTGCTCTTCTTCAAGGGCAAGTTGATATTTAAGAAACTGTCCTAACGCTGAGTTAAATTCTGTTGTAGCAGATAGCCCGATAAAACTCTTGATCTCAACTGCAATTTTCTCACCATTACGCTCTGCACCTAGAATTTGTTCAGCCCCAATGTCAATGAACATCTCAACACCGCCAAAGCTGATAAAGAGGGGATCATGAGTGATGAACCAGCCATCTTTTTCAAGTGCATGTCGAACCGCTGCATGAAAAAAGTCCTTCGCCATAGTTTTTATACCGATCGAATGACCGCTCCATGTTTGAACCTAGTAATACGATCGATCGTCTCTATGTTCATTTTCTAATCCTCCTAATAAATCTCATCTTAAATCATTACTCGCCAATCTAAACCGATCGCCCCTTCTCAATTCTAACTTCTTCATTCATCATTCTCCACAGCCCCAAGCGCTTTGAGTGTAGAAGTCGTCCTAGAAGACAAACCTTTGACCCCAGTGATGTTCATGCCGAGCTAGGGGCGATCGTTAACGAACATATTTACTTAGAAATTGGAGTTGATTTTGAAGATCTTCAGCAGTGTTGTTTGTAATAAATTCAAGAATGGCACGAACTTGTTCTCCAACGGAGTAATCTTGGGCAAGTAATGCAATGCCGGAATGATTTTCATTATTTGTGATGAACTCGGTATGGAGTTGGCAAAAATCTCTAATATTGTGGCTATAGAGAACTCGGTTCTGTTGGGTTGCGAGGCGGAGTTGCTCAAGATCCGTCCTTCCGTAGGTATTGTTATCTTGAACTGTCAGAATATCAATTTGTCTAGCACGTAGCGCTCTGAGAAGAGATTGATCAAGAGAGTCTTCATCAAGATACAGACGAATTTGGCTCATGAGGATACTCTTGCATTAGTGCTGTAGAGTTTTTCCAAACGATCGGCTTCTGCGGCTTCTGCCTTGATGTCTGCTTCAATTGCTTCGGTATTGGCATGGTAGTAGGCGATGGCTGCGTAGACTTCCGCTAGGCTCAAAGTTCCGATACGATCAGCTATTTCTTCAGAATTCAGTCCGCGCTTGTACCAAGTGACAATCCGACGGACGGTAATGCCTTTGCCGATGATGTGTGGGCACCCACCATGGAGTCCGGGAGTAGTTGTGATGAGCGTACCAATGTCGATCGTAGTAGTCATGATTCTGCTCCTAATTGGTTTCCATTATAAATTTTTACCAATAAACATAAACCGATCGCCCCTCCTCTTCATTCTACATTCTCACTTCTAACTTCCTCATCCTCGATCGCCCCCAACGCCTTAAGAGAGGCGATCGTCCCAGGAGTTAAGCCTTTGACTCCGGTGATGTTCATACCTTCATAGGGGCGATCGATATTCATGACTGGATTACTTGATCAAGAATCATTACAGGCAAGCCATGGGTGTTTTGAAAACCACGATCGTTTGTCAGAAAAATAGTACAGGAATGTTGAATGGCAGTGCTGGCATGGATGGCATCGGGCGTCTTGATGTTTTTTATCGATCGGATCTGAGCGGCATTCTTAAGAATTGCTCGATTGATGGGCAGAAGCTGAATCATCGAATCAGTGAGAAATTCCTCGTAATCAGCCACAAGTTCCAAATTGTTGGTTTTCAGGGGATGAACTAGCACTTCCATCAAGGTTAGTTCACTGGTCATCAATGTAATACTGCCAGATTCAAATTTGGACCAAAGTGGGTCTAGGGAAGGTAAGTAGTTTTCATTACCTTCTAATGTGTAAATGACGATCGCTGTATCAATATAAACGATCGCACCATCCGGTAGATTTAACTGTCCCATGAGTCACGCTCCATTCTGAGACTCCGATCGATGTCTTCAATTGAGCGGTGAGGGTGTTTTTGGCGGACTTGCTGGATAAATTGCCGGATATTTTTGCGATCGCAGGGTATTGGTTCTGCCTGAAGATTAACGCTTGTAATCAAAGCTGAAACTTTTTCAAGCTGCTGTTCATCCATGGTGGATAAATCTTGAATAATTTTCTCCAGATTAGTCATATTGAAGTCCTCCTAATCCATTCTATTTTAAATGATTACGCGCTAATGTAAACGATCGCCCCTCCCCATTCTCAATTCATCATTCCCCATCCTCGATCGCCCCCAACGCCTTAAGAGAGGCGATCGTCCCAGGAGTTAAGCCTTTGACTCCGGT
>JANMIS010000615.1:0-3082 GCA_031375925.1 Synechococcales cyanobacterium OTE_70_concoct_197_sub | reverse complement strand
CCTCGTCCGTTTTGCCTTCGTTCAGCAGCCACATCGCTTTGGAGTAGGTCTTGGCAACATCGCCGTCCGAGATTTGTTCGAATGCAGTCAATGCCTCGTCCACTTTTCCGGTTGCAGCATGAAGCATGGCATCCGAGAATTCGAGTTCGCTGCTGATATCGTCTTTCGTATCGGTGAGCTGAATTCGAACCGGCGGAGCGGATTCGTCATCGGCTGCTCCTGCGTAGCCCATGTTTGCCAGCGACAGCAAGAAGAGGGGCAAGCCGATCGAGGATGGAAGATTTCGATGGCGTTTGGCGTCGAGAGATGGGGTCATAACAGTTCCTGGGCCATCACTGCAAATTCACAAAAGGGTGTACAGGGATCGGAATGGAGGATCATTGCCGAATTTACTGCGGGTACCTCCTTTTTCGGTCATCAGGTCAAACCGCGATTAGCTTAAGTCGCCAGAAAGCCCCTTGTGACGCTTTTGGTTGAACACGTCTAGTCGGTTTTTGTTCGTTTTCCCTAGCAAAAATGAGGTTTCCGCGGGCGTATAACTAAATTCGTTCAACTGTCCACCTACGGAAATCCGTCGATCCGCCTGAGCGTTAAAGTTTGCCTAAAAGTAAAAGACGTTAAATTCCTTGCGAAAGGCCAGACGGCGGACTAGGTTGAGGGCCGAAGCTCAAGTCCATTTGATTGAGAAAAGCGTTGAAATGTTTCGTTTTCTTGGAGAAGGGTAGCTCTGTGATTATTAGATCCAAAGTGGTGGCATTTCTGTGTTTGATTTCGAGTGCGGCAATCATGAGCGAAGTGGCCAAGGCAGATGGCCCAAGGCTTCGATTATTTCAGAAGAGGTCCGTGGAATCGGCCCCGCGAGTTTCGCCACAAAACGAACGTTCGGCCCGAATCGGTCGAGATACAGGAGCACAATCCACCGTTCAGCCCTCCAGCGGAGGATTAATCGGTAAGTTGCCATCAGGCCGCAACTACTACCAAGGACAGTACTACGGCAATTTCAACAACCGCTTCTACGGGCCACAGTACGGATATTTCTAAGCCGTAACTTCCTCACTGTATTTCATCTTCAAATCGCGAGAGCAACAAAAAAGTGACTATGCAAATTCAAAAACCTCAACTCGCCAAACTTCGTCGAAAACGAGCAACGCACCGAAGACTAAACCTTGAGCAACTAGAGACGCGACGATTGCTGGCTACGTATGTTGTTAAAGATGGTGAGTTCAGTGGGCACAAATTCGACATTGTTTCTCCTCCCAATTCCAATTCTTCCTTGATTCGCATACCTTCATCTAGCAGTTCACACACCTTTAGTCTAAGGGCCAATGTCACAAATCCAAATTTCAATTTCCCAGCAGGCAGTCATACTTCAGTCGCAAATGTTTCTCTTCTAGTAAGCGTGGACACCGGTAACGACGTTACGATTGATGGCGCATCCGTTGTCAATGCGACAACGCTTCAGTTTAATGGAAATATAACAGTACCAGTTGGTTCTACTCACATAACTTTCGTTGCGATTCGATCTGAAGGTGCTGTGCGCTCGAAGGTAATTGATGCCTTTATCGATACAGTTGTCCAAAGAAACAGTCCACCGGCAACACAGGCCGTTAGCTTCAGTGTAGGACATGGAAGAAGCAACACGGGCGTTGTCTCGGCAGCGGATGCTGACGGGCCAATGTCGCTTGCCTATAAAGTTGTTGGTGGACCGCAGCATGGCAACGTATCATTGAACGAATCGACGGGACAATTTACCTACCAAACAACCGACCCTGCATTCATAGGGAATGATTCCTTTTCGTACACGGTTTTCGACGGACTCGACACAGTTACAGCCTCCGTGAACGTGACTATCAAGAACGATCCTCCTGTTTTTCCGGGAGGATCTGTTAACAAAACCGTCGCTGCTGGTGGAACAGTCGACATTCCTGCGTTCGATTTAGCGACGGATCCAGAATCGGACGGGTTGGATCCTAATTCCGTAACGATTACGGCCCCCTCAATCAATGGAAGTACGTCGGTTGTTATCGTTGCCGGAGTGCCAGTCATTCGATATTCAGCCGGAATCTTGTCAAACGGAACAGACCAATTCAAGTATACGATCAAGGATGTGCTCGGAGCGACCTCTGCTCCTCGAACCGTTAACTTGGGGCTGGTCGCACGTCCAACCTTAACCCGACTGGATGACGACACCGTTCCTGGAACGGGTTCATTCACCTTTCCGACATTCACAAACGATCTCACACCAGTAATCCGCGGTACATCAGACCCTGGGGCGACGATTAAATTGGTTGGGCTCAGTTCGCCCCTTTTCACTACGACAAACGCAAGCGGACAGTGGCAAATCGACCTGACTTCCTCCCCCATCGCGAATACAAGAAGTCAGTACACAATCCATGCAGAAGCGACCAGCAATGCCGTAACATCAGTCGGCGATGAAGTTGTCTTTAGCGCGGATACCTTCGCACCTGTCGTTTCGTCGACACTCAAATCGGAATTGCGGAAGTCCAGAATTACAGAAGACACTGCGTTCACCTACAAGGATAGCTCTGGTCTCGCGGATCCTGTCTCCAATTTTGCATTGGACGATCTAACGCTGACGGTTAACGGAAGTACAACGAATCTTCTCGTTGGTTCGACAGCGACATTGTTATCGAACAGCCCTTCGAGTCCTACCGATTCCTTCATACTAAAAAACATCGCAACTGCTACAGACAATACGGGAACGTATACCCTCAGACTAAATGCTGGATCCTCTAGCATCGTTGATCGGGCCGCGAATGCCCTCGCAGCAAGCTTAGTTACGTCGTTTGCCGTCGACAAAGATGCGCCAAAGCTGAGTACTTTTGTTCTGAACACGGCAGTCGTCGGCGGGTCCACGCTGCCAGTTCAGGTTGTGCCAAGTACTAGCTCCACTGGAGCGAGTGTTAGCTACGCTACCACAATTTCCGATCAGCAGTTTGCTGGATTCCCAAACGCAGTTTCCGCTCAGATCGTATCGGTCAAAGGTAGCGTCAAGACGCCATTGGGTACCAAAATATCCATACCAATTGCAAGTGGTTCGCAAGACAAGCTAAGTTTCACG
>JANMIS010000543.1:0-1668 GCA_031375925.1 Synechococcales cyanobacterium OTE_70_concoct_197_sub | reverse complement strand
TTCCCGAAGAGACGATCGTGTCATGGATTGTGACGATCGCCCAGGCATTAGACCGAGTGCATGAACTCGGATTGATTCATCGGGATGCGAACCCTGCCAATATTATCATCAATCAAAATCAGCAGCCTGTTTTAATTGACTTTGGAATTGCGTTAAATATCCAACCGCGTGCCACAACGACGATCGCAGCTTTTGCAGGTCATCAAGATTTTGCACCCTTAGAACAGTTGGTCCCCAATGAGGATAATCCCAATTCTGCAACGGCTCGAAATCCACAGTTGGATATCTATTGTTTGGCGGCAACGCTGTATTTTGCTATTACAGGGGAACTTCCGAAGGGCGCTTTTTTGCGTGAAATGAGCATCAATCGCAAAGGCAAAGACTGTCTAATCGAACCTAAAACGATCGTCCCTACCATTAGCGACCGCATCAACCACGCCATCCTCTCCGCTATGGAAATGGACTCAGACGATCGACCACCCACGATGAAAGCCTGGATCACACTACTCACAACTGATGATGGATTACTCAGCAAAATTCAACCGCCTACAATTGAATCACTGCCGCTAAAACAGTGGAATTTCCAAACGATCGTCGTCAACGAAAAAGCTGAAATCATCAAGAAGCCCGATCGCACCGTTCAGTATTTTGAAGAAGAAATCGCTAAAGATCTCTCCATCAAAATGGTTATTGTTCCTGCTGGATCGTTCATGATGGGGTCGCCTGAGGATGAATTGGATTCTTACAATGATGAAAAACCTCAACATTTAGTGACTGTTCCTAGCTTTGCGATCGGTCAATTTGTCGTCACGCAAGCGCAATGGAAAACGATCGCGAACCTCCCGAAAGTAAAACAAAAACTCAATCCTTTGCCGTCTTATCATTCAGGTGATGACCTCCCAGTTGAACGAATCGATTGGTTTGAAGCAGTGGAGTTTTGCAACAGGCTGACTCGGCTGACCCGAAAGCTCTACAGGCTTCCCAGCGAAGCCGAATGGGAATACGCTTGCCGAGCGGGAACGACCACTGCGTTCAATATTGGACCCACGATCGCAACCGATTTTGCTAACTATCGCGGGACGGATGATGTTAGGGCCGATCGGACGATTTCTGGCAGCTATGGCGAAGGACCAAAGGGAAATTACCGAGGAAAAACAACTCCAGCCCAAACATTTCCTGCAAATAACTTTGGACTTTTTGATACTCATGGCAATGTCTGGGAATGGTGTGCAGATGATTGGCATGACAATTACGATGGCGCACCGATCGCTTCAAGTGTTTGGGATGCCTCTAATGATTCCGGATTAAAGGTTACGCGCGGCGGTTCCTGCGGCGCTTCGCCCCAGAACTGTCGCTCGGCGATTCGCGACTCCGTCGCATCCCTCAACCGTAACAACTTCCTCGGTTTTCGTATCTTCCTCCCGCTTTCGCCCAGTCATCTTGCGTAGCCCTCTCTCCTCTTTCCCTCTTACTCTTTACCCTTCTTTCTTCATTTTTTATTTTTTCATATCCTCCTTCTGGATTATATCTTTTGTGGGAAGCGGGATCGAGGTTTTTTGCTAATAATTTAAGTATTATGAGCGAATTACCAATCCTTCAAAAAACCTACGACTTTGTTAAGTGGTACGTCCCTATTTTAAACCACTTACCCAAACATCATAAATACCT
>JANMIS010000541.1:0-2754 GCA_031375925.1 Synechococcales cyanobacterium OTE_70_concoct_197_sub | reverse complement strand
CCGGGACGAGTCAAGAAATTCTGCAGCAGCGAGAATTGTTCCATATAAGCTCAATGCGAAACATCTACCCAACGCAATCCAAGTTCACGAACGGGTTATCTCTGGCGGGCAGCCAGATGGCTCACTCGGTTTTCTTGAACTGAAGACGCTCGGGGTCAAGACGATCCTCAGCGTTGATGGAGCCAAACCGGATCTTAATGGCGCGCGGCAATTCGGTTTACGATACGTCCATCTTCCTCATGGTTACAACGGCATTGAACCGGAGCGAATCGTGGAACTTGCGAAAGCCGTTCGAGATTTGGACGGCCCAATCTACATTCACTGCCATCATGGCAAACATCGGAGCCCTGCCGCCGCTACTGTGGCTTGCGTTTCGGCAGGGCTGATTGAACCGGATCCGACGTGCTCCATTCTTAAAATCGCGGGTACAAGTGAAAACTATCGCGGCCTGTTCGAATCGGTCGAGTTGGCACAGCGATTGCCCGATAGCGTCCTGAATGCGATTCAGTATGAGTTGCCTGAGTTGGCGAAACTGCCTCCGATGGCCGTTGCCATGGTGGAGCTGGAACATACTTACGACCACGTTAAGAAGATTGCTGACGCGGGATGGAAGCCTTTAGCGATTCATCCTGCTTTAGACCCAGCGCATGAAGCGTTGCTCCTGCGAGAGCACTTTACCGAGATGCTTCGCTTGGAAAACGTCACGCGAAGGCCCGAAGGATTTAGAAAGTTGCTAATGGAGTCGGAGTCGGATGCGAAGTCGCTCGAGGATACGATTCGACAAAAGCAGCAAGAACCCGCCAAGTTGCGTGATGCTGCCTCCGAGTCCTTTGCTCGCATCAGCATGAATTGCACCAATTGCCACCGACAGTATCGCGATGTGCCACCGCGTTCCGTCGTTCGAGAGACGAAAACCTTGAGTGCCAAAGGCAGGAAGGGAAGTCAGTAACCTTAAAAATTTGCGACCCGTACGATTGAATTCACGATAAATCGCTGGCACTACTAGCCAGGCTTGTGTTTTTGCGATCGATGGGTTCAGTTATGGCAATTAAAAGGCCTCTTGAGAGCCAGAGTAGAATCGAAGAAGCTCGATGGCGTTCTGACTAGGAACGCACCGTCGGAACGTTCGCAGGACGTTCAAGTTGAGCTTCTCGTGCGAAACCAGCCCGCGTGGCTTGCCAAGCTTCAACCTGCTTTGGATAGGGCCAAGTCGCTACGGGCCATCCAGCACGCCAATCTACGTCCGGAGCTACTCGAACAAATGGTTACACCGTAGAGTGTGACGAGTACCTCGACGACCAATCACAAGATTTCTAATCCTGACCGGCTGGTCGCGATTGGAATGATGAGTGCGATGGTCTTAGTAAGTTACCTCGGCCTATCGTTCTTCATGACAGGGATCACCGGTGAGAAACAACAACGGATCACCGAGCAAATTGTGAGTGCAATCTCTCCGCAAGCCTGGATCGATGGCAAGCTAATTGGGCTGACTGCAGCTGCATTCGCGTCGGCCTCATCCTTGCTGTTTACCGGGATCGCAACCCATGGAATTGCTTGGTGCGCGGGTTATGAGATTGAGTTGCCCAGCGCGATGACTCGATTGGACCTGTTGCCCATATTGTGCATCCTGTTTGTGGGAGGGGCGATATTTTGGAACTGCTTTTACGCTGCAATCTCCTCCATTATTAATGACCCAAACACATCGGCGCGCAGCGGACTGCTGTTCATTCCGATGCTTCCTCTTTCGGCCAGCTTCTTTGCTATTCCACAACCGGACGCTTTCGCCATGCGTACTTTGAGTCTGCTGCCTGGCGCTTCGTCGACTGCGATGCCCATTCGTCTGCTGATTGGTGAAGTGGCGTGGTGGGAAATAGCGGTTTGCCTGACCAGCCTATGCGTAGGAGTCGCACTATTGCGACGCATTGCCGGACGAATCTTGGCGGCCGGAATCATGCTGTATGGCAAGGAACCGAGCTGGCGAGATTTGTTGCAGTGGGCATTGAGGCGATAGGTGCGGCCGAGGCAAACTCCGGAGGGATAGAGTACGCGTGGTTATGGCCGACTATTGCTGGCGATTGGGGTCATGGGGAGATTTTTACGCTGCGGATCTGGCGTAGAAATATTTCCATGTCTTGTGTACGTTCGTCTGGGTTTGGCTTCATGGCGGCCATAATGGCGCTGGCAAGTGACTTGTCCAAATCGGGCCGCAGTTCGAGGATTTCCTGTGGTGGCGAAGTATCGTGATGAAGTGCTGCTTTGCCAGTGGTGTCCGAAATTTGCCAAGGAAGTTCCAAGGTAACTAAGTGATAGCATGTGACTCCAAAGGAAAAGATATCGACACGTTGATCGGTAGCACGACGTCGAACGATTTCGGTAGCCATGTAAAGTGGAGTGCCAGTTCGGTTTCCGGGCACCATGAATGCCTTGGTAGCTGGCAGAGTTAATCCAAAGTCGATCAGCTTCACGGTGTTTAAGTCTTGAGTGCACATAAAATTGCGTGGACAAATGTCTCGGTGGATGAATTCCCGTTTATGCACGTAATTGAGTGCCTCAGCCATCTGCAGAATCATGCTCAGTCGACGTCCCTTGAGTTTCTCCTCTGCCCGTTCTTGGATGAGCACCTGCAAGCCTGGTCCGTCCACAAACTCCATGACCAGATAAGGCTGCCCCTTGGTAGAAATGCCATACTCCAAGGTCTTGGCGATATTGGGATGATTCATTCCCATGGCGATTTGTCCCTCGGACGGTTTATTT
>JANMIS010000513.1:0-1876 GCA_031375925.1 Synechococcales cyanobacterium OTE_70_concoct_197_sub | reverse complement strand
GTTTTGGAACCGGATCGATCGAAAGAGCTAAGCGCAGAGGTTCAGCCTTTGGCGAACGAAATTGTCAAGCGACGTGAAGCGTTGAAAGGCTGGCAGAACAACTTGGACTATGACACGGTGGAGTCACAGTTTAATCCAATGGTTTGGACGATCGCGGTCCCAGCGGCATCCGATTTATGCGAGTCGGATTCACGTGAAATGAATCGCATAATGACGAGTCTATCCAAGCAGGTGTTGCTCGGAAACCCACAGTCCTATGCGGAGTGGCTGATAAAAGCGGCGAAACGATCTGTGCGCGTGATAGTTGAATTGACTTTGCGCAACCCGATATCCCTATTGTCGATCGCGATCGCAATCATTGCATTCGGCGCTGGATGGCAGTGCGACACTTCGGACTCGCGTCGAGGCGGGAATATGGAATTTGAAAGGGAGTTTCAGATGTTGACTTGGACAGCTATAGGATTTGCGGTTTGTAAGCTGGGTCTGGTTATTCTGGTCGAGCCGCCGATTGAACGATACTGTGCACCTGCATCGGTGTTCCTCCCCTCGCTCGTGGCAATGTTTGCATGCCGAATGGTGTTGCGGGCTCAGGGACGTAAGTCAACAACAAAAATCGAACCAAGTCATTCACCAAACTCCTAAAAGCGAGGCTAGACATTACAGCTTACCTAAACCGTTTGTTGTGCAAATTAGGTTTCTTGGGCACAGAGATCGATTGCTCCATGTAATCTTGCGTGGGCTTTATGGACGATACATCCGAAGCCTCCCTAGATAAGTCCGAGGCCCACCAGTGCTCTTTCTTTGGAAACGGAAGTCCAGAGAGCACTTCCCGTTAACCAGTGATCTATTCAAGGATGAGACGATCATGCTAATGCGACTACTATCGATCGCTTTTGCTTGCTTTTATTGTGCTTCTGCTCAAGCCCAACTCGCCTCAGATCGATTTTCGCCAATCAACTACTTTGGCCGATACCATGGTTTCGGCTATAGCGATGGCTATCACGCTTGCAAAGATGGCCGATGCACGACTGGTTCAGGCTTGACGGGATTGACAGGATGGACTGGCTGGACCGGAGTATCAACGTTTTACGGTGAACCGACTCCGCCGCCAAACAGTCGAGTCATCCCAGTGCGAGCGCCGGGTTTCTTGCCCCGATTTCCTCAGGAAGAGTATGTTGCCCCCGTTTTCAATGATGGACTGGATTATTCGTCTCAGTCGCTTCCGACTCCGTCACCGATGATGCAAATGCAACCGGTACCACAGGTCATGACCGCACCACCATCGCAAGGTCTGTACGAACCCTTACAGTCGCCTCCGTTGCAATCTTACCCGTCGCCGAGCGACCGAACGCTGGAGTTGCCCGCACCGTTACCAAAACCCGAAAGCGTCCTACCTGCGCCCCAAGTCCAATCAAAGCGAGTTCCACCAGGAACGCATTCGATAATACAACAATCTTCGTTTCGACGTCGATAGAATCGTTTTGAGTATGCCGGACGCGGCGTACACCGGTGGCACGACGTCAGTGTACGACCAATGGAATCCGCAAATAATCTGTGGCTTTCTATTTTCGAAGTTGCTCAAGAGCCTTGTCGAAAATATCTCCGTACACCAACTCGCCTCCCTGATGGCCAACCAAACCGACGAGCGCGGCGAGCACCATCGCCCCAACTCGCCATGTGTGGCTCAGCTTATTCGACTTGTTTCGGCGGGCTATGAGTCCGATTGCTACACACACTATGCCGAGTATTGCCGTTAGCGTTCCAAGCCAACGGTGAAAGAAAAGATTCGTTTCGTCATGTGTCGCATTAGTGGCTAACATCTTGTCCCATGCCGGGTAACCTTGTGTCTCTGCAAAAGACCAACCCATTATCGCAG
>JANMIS010000608.1:0-1481 GCA_031375925.1 Synechococcales cyanobacterium OTE_70_concoct_197_sub | reverse complement strand
GCCTTGTTCAGGAGCCTCTTGAATTCCTCTTGTCGGGTCGGCGCCTTGACGATGGTGGTATCATCCAAGTTCAAGATCATCGTACCAAACGTAGGGTGAGTGTATTCTAGAAGCCGGCCCCCTAAAACTTTGGTTTTGCCTTCAAAGGTGGTAACTAACTTTGTTCCGGGCAGACGATACGTTACAAAGTCTGCTTTAACTGAGTGGCTAACCGATAGCATCAGGGCACATAGACAAAGCAACGCGTGCATGAGCAATTTGGACGTGGCAAAGTGCATACAATTCTCGATTCGGTCTTAAACGCTTGGACACCTGCTGCAATGAGGGTCTAGAGAAATTGATCTCCAACACCAGTATACGCTGAACGGCATCAACCGTTGATATAAAGAACAATGTGTGGTTGCTCCTATTGACTCGTGATGAAAAATCGAAGATTACCGACTTGTCGTCTACAAAGGAGACCTCGGAGTCTCCCTGTTTGAGATTTTAGGCAAAATAGTCAATTTTGGCTTTGCGCAGAATGCGATGGATTATGAAACACGGCTCGGTATGGCTCGCGGTTGGAATGTTTTTCAGCACGCTCGGTTGTGCATCCATGAAGGAATCGGACACGGCACGGACCGGGCTCGAGCAATTGCTTGTCAGCAACGCCGTCGACCAGTCGCTCGCAAAAGTCGACTTCCGACCTGTTGCAGGTGCCAAGGTGTTTCTGAAAACCGATCTCTTGGATTGCGTTGACAAAAACTATGTCCTCCTCAGCACGCGGTCCAAACTACTTGCTAACCAATGCACTCTCGTTGACAAAGCGGATGACGCCGACGTTGTACTGGAAATCGCCTCCGGCGGCGTCGGTACTGACCGAACCGAACTGGTCGTCGGATCACCCGAAATACCGCTCGGACTTATGGGCAGTATCCCCAAAGTCAACGTGTACGAACGAAAAAAAGCGATGGGTACTGCAAAACTAGTGATCATCGCCACCGATGCGAAATCCAAGCAGCCCGTCATTAACTCGGGCTTTTCACTCGCTCGAAGTGACCACCAACACTGGTCGATGATGGGATCTGGTCCAGTGCTTTCCGGAAGCGTTGCCAATCAGCTTAAAGAGCACACAGGTACCAGCGAATCCATCATGACCTTTCCTGCATCGCCCCCGACCACGCCAAGCCAAATGGCATCGAGGGGCAATGGCGAAGGCATGCGACGATAGTACCAAGACTATCCACCGATTTGGTACATGGCTCGTTCGGGCTGTTTGAAATTGCTAGTCGAAATTCCATGTGACGCGTACTTCTGTCGAATACAGTCGGCCACAATCTCGTAAATTGCTTCGTCGCTGGAGTTCGAGTCGCACGCGGACTTGAGGTCCCATTCCTCTCGACCAAATAGGCAGTTTCGCAACTTGCCGTCCGCCGTCAACCGTAAGCGATTGCACGATTGGCAAAACGGTTGTGAAACAGGATCGATAAACCCAACGCCAC
>JANMIS010000006.1:0-4712 GCA_031375925.1 Synechococcales cyanobacterium OTE_70_concoct_197_sub | reverse complement strand
GGGTCTTGGGCGGCGAGTTCGAGTAGCGGGGCGGCAGAGAGCCGATCGCGATAGGTCGCATGGACAGAGTGCCCTTCCAACAAAAAGCGCTTAACAAAGCCAAATCCGATGCCTTGACTGGCTCCGAGCACGAGAGAATGGGGCATTGGGAAGTCCATAGATGAAAGTGATGAAGTACTATCGTTCTTAATTGTAAGGCTTCAATTGTAAAGAATTATATGCAGCTTGAGACGTTTCGCATCACTGAGAATCGAACTGTGCGAAGATGTGAGGCACGAAACTGATACTATAAATCTTAAAAAATTATAGAGCTATCAATGTAGCTCTCGTTGTAACTTTACTTGGACCTCTATATAAGTCCACTTGTCTTCCATAAACCCTCTATAAGCAAGTCTCTCTAATAAAAGGTTTCCCTTGAATCTTCATCGGAGATTTTTTGTCAGGAGCTTGTATATACGTGCTCTGTAGCCTTCAACGTTTCTAAGGCTGCGTTGGATTTGGTAAAGATATGTTGGAATCGACCGTGACGGACGATGCACTCGATCGTAGCGATCGGGTGGTCATTTTGATTGATGGCGGGAGCCTTTTCCGTGCGGCAACTCATTTAAGTTTAGAAGTGGACTATGAAAAGCTATTACCTTGTCTTATTCGAGGCCGAGAGTTACTTCGCGCTCACTTCTATACGGGATATAGCCCTGGAAATCTCAAACAGACTGCTTTCTTAAAGTGGATGCAAAACAATGGCTATCGGGTCTTGCAAAAGGAGTTAACAGTAGATTCTGATGGGAGTCGTAAAGCAAATCTTGGAGTCGAAATTGCGATCGATATGTTGCAATTTGCCCAAGCGTCGCTAACGAAAACCCATCGAAATATTGCTGTTAATGTAATCGTATTGGTGAGCCATAACAAAGATTTGAGTTACGTTGCGGAGAAGGTCTCAACGCAAGGGGTTCAATTAGAAATTGTGGGTTTAAAGTCACTTATTCAAGATTCCTTACTGAATTATGCCGATCGATTTATTGATTTAGAGCATATTCAAGATCAAATCCGCAAGAACCCTAGCACTTAAATAGCCTGAATTAAATGAGATGAAAAGACCGATCAATCGGAATCGATCGGTCTTTTCATCTCATTTACGTTCCAAACCCAGTTGACTTCAGAGCCAAATTTAAGCTCAGATGTAAGCCTACAATTAAACATTGGGAAACTTGGAAATTTCACGCTGAATGGCTTGCAAATCGGTATATTTATCAGCGAAGTTAATCAAAGTATCGCTAGTCATACTGCGCAAGCTCACGACTTCCACTTGAACGCCTTTGTAAGCAACGGCATTCAACGCATAGGACAGGTCTCCGTCTCCACTCAATAGCACGACAGTTTGGCAATGGCTGGCCAAACTAATCATGTCGATCGCAATTTCTACATCAAGATTGGCTTTTTTCGTTCCATCAGGCAATTGATGCAAATCTTTGGTGACAACGCGATAGCCGTTACGTCGCATCCATAGAATAAAACCTTGTTGTTTCTCATTGCTGGGATCAATCCCGGTATAGAAATAGGCGCGAAACAGGCGCCGATCGCCCACAAGCTTCTTTAGGAGCTTGGTGTAATCAATTTCGATACCGAGCTGCAATGCCGCATAAAATAAGTTCGAACCGTCAATAAAGACTACAATGCGATCGGTACTGATCGTAGTGTATGTATTGTTTGGCACATTGCTATCCAGTTGATCTGGCAATGTGCAGTAAGTCACAGACTTCAATGGATTTGCCATCACCGGTGATGGATGCAGGGCAGAAGCCGACAGCGATCCAAGGTTAGAATTTTTCTGCATTGTAAAACTCGCTAAATTCTCGCTAAATGAATGATTCAAGAAAAGGGCTAACCTCAATACCCCTAGAAGAAGCGCAGTGTAGAGGGATGAAGAATTAAAAAATCTTTAACTTTTTAAGATGCTTTTCATACTAAAAGAGGTTCTTTGAAGGTGTCAACATCTTCAAAGAACCTCTCTAATTCAGGATTAATAATTGATATTTTGCAATACTTGTTTACAAAGTCATGATTAAACAGTGCTTGTTTCGTGGATAAATTGACACAGAACCCCAATTAGGAAGCTTCCCACAGTAATCCTTCCAGCGTTGCCGCTACCACCTGATGCTGGTCATCTTGGCGTAGTTGCGTCAAAGCTTTGCGGGCACGATCGTCATCAAACGATCGCAGCGCCAAGGCCACATTACGCCGCACCGTCCAGTCCGCATCTGTCACATGGTTCAGCAATTCCTGCAAAGCATCGCCTTCGTAAGGTGTGGCGACCAACATGGGCAACTGCTCAATCGCCGTCGATCGCACTGCACCCTCGCTGGAATTCGCCGCCGATCGAGCCACCTCTAAAAATTCCTTAGGGCAGTTGAGATCCGGCAGCGCCAGCACCACCGTCATCTGGGAAAGCCAATGCTGGTCTTGACGGAAGTGATGCACCAAATGCGGCACAGCCACAGAGCCAAACTTCGCCAAAGCGCCCGCTGCCTCCGCTCGAATGTTTGGGTCCGCATCCTCGTCCATCACTTTGAGTAGCATTGCAAACCCTTCATCCGATCGCTTGTAACCCAAGCCCATCATCACAAACGATCGGACAATCATCTCTGGATCATCGACTTGATTAATCAAAATCGGAGCTGCCACCTCCGCATCAACTCCCCGCAGCGACGTCAGCCCACGCATTCTCACCTGAGGGTCGTCACTGCCAAGGCTGAATTGGATTTCGTCAAGGTTCATAATCTTTGTAATAATTCTTTACATTATTCTAGCATCCCTGACTGAACTCTCCACAACGCCGCATAAAGACCGGATTTTGATAGCAGGTCTTCGTGGGTTCCCGCCTCCTCAATGCGGCCATGCTCCATGACGTAGATGCAGTGGGCATGGCGAATGGTGGAGAGGCGATGGGCGATGGCGATCGTGGTTCTATCCCGCGTAATGTGTCGCAGCGATCGTTGAATGGCTGCCTCCGTCTCGTTATCGACGGCTGACGTTGCTTCATCTAGGATCAGAATGGTCGGATTTTTCAGAATGGCGCGGGCGATGGCGAGACGTTGCCGTTGACCGCCGGAAAGCTTCTGGCCCCGTTCGCCCACGATAGTGTCATAACCCTGGGGTAATGCCGTGATAAACCCATGGGACTCCGCCGCGATCGCCGCCTGAATAATCTCATCACGCGACGCATCAAAGGATCCATAGGCAATATTTTCCGCCACCGTCCCATGGAACAAAAAGACATCCTGACTGACCCAGCCCATACATTGCCGCAACGATCGCAGGTCAAGATCCTTCAAATCCACCCCATCGAGCAAAATTTTCCCTTGCTGCACCTCATAAAACCGCAGCAGCAACTTGACCAAGGTACTTTTCCCCGATCCCGTCGCCCCGACAATCCCGATCGTTTTGCCCGCAGGAACAGTCAGCGAGAGATTTTCCAAAGCATTCGATCGACCCTGATACGCAAAAGTCACCGATCGAAACTCGACATTCCCTCGCAGATTTGACAGGACTTGGTTCCCAGTGGGAATAGCGATCGGTGTATCGAGAAGATTCATGACTCGATTAATCGATGCCATCGCCCGCTGATATTGATCCATTGTTTGTCCGAGCCGAGTAAAAGGCCACAGCAAGCGCTGAATGATAAACACCATAAAACTATAAGTCCCCACATCCAGCCGCCCCGCCGCCGCCTCTAATCCACCTAAAAACAGCGTCGCCGTAAACCCAAACAAAATCACAAACCGAATCAAGGGCACAAAAGCAGCACTGAGCGAGATCGCCTCACCATTACTGCGGCGATAGGCATTGCTATCTAAACGGACCCGATCGGACTCATAATTCTCAGCGGTGAAGCTCTTAATTGTCGCAATCCCCGACAAGTTATTCGATAATCTCGCACTCACCAGTCCCGCCCTCTCCCGAACCTCCGCATAGCGCGGCGCAAGGCGCTTTTGAAACAGCGTCGATCCCCACAGGATAAACGGAATCGGCAACATGGCCCAATAGGACACCCCCGGAGCTAAGGCAATAAAAGTCGCCCCCACAAACAGCACCGTCGTTGCAAACTGCAACAGTTCATTCACACCCGAGTCGAGAAAATGCTCCAACTGATTGACATCATCATTCAAAATCGACAGCAAAGTCCCCGTGCTGCGCTCTTCAAAATAATTCATGTCGAGGTTTTGCAAGTGGCTGTAGGCATCCAGCCGCAGGTCATGCTGGACTGACTGTGCTAGATTTCGCCACGATCGATCGTACAGATATTCAAACATCGACTCCGCACCCCAGATCAGCAAGGTCAACAGCGACAGCACCGCAAACTGCTGGGTTACGTCCTGTACGCCCCACTGCGCGATTAGAGATGTTTTAGGTTTGACAACGATCGTCACCGCCACCCCAATCAAATAAGGCGGCGCTAGGTCAAAGATTTTGTTCAAAACCGAAAATATGCTAGCGGCCCAGATTCTCGTTTTGTAGCGATGGCCATAGCGAAGTAGACGAACAAGAGGGGCCGTCTGGGGTGCCGTTTGCGGTGGTGAAATTAATGCGTCATCAACAAGTGCGGACATATGTGGGTAAGGGTAGGTAGAGACAGATCTAAAGTGATTTCTCGGAATAAGCCTCCGATCGCTTCGTTACTGGTCCACCTCGGAATGAATTCCGAGGCTCATAGC
>JANMIS010000465.1:0-5667 GCA_031375925.1 Synechococcales cyanobacterium OTE_70_concoct_197_sub | reverse complement strand
CGGGAATCCCACGTCACAGGGGCGATCGAATGTGCGATCGGGTTTGCTTTAGGAAGGGCGATCGAATATCTGATTAAATGGGCTAAATATCCGGATGAAAAATTATATACTTGAAGAAAGTAGCGGACAAGTACAATTTCTATAGGACTATGTGAGCATGAAGCAGGAAATTTTGGTTTTAGTAGGAGCTTTTCTACCTACGATCCTACTCGCCTCGCCAGGATACGCAGACAGTTTCAGTACATATATGCAATGTTCGTATCAAGAGCAGGGAAAGGCAATAGTCGTGAACCAGTGTTTACTTGAAGGTAGTAGTGGTCAAGGACTAACATCTGGGATATTGACATGGCAAGATGGTGTAAAAACAAGAATAAAAGGCAATTTTTCGACACTTAAAAAATGGTCTATTGATAGTTATCCTGCCACAGTAGTGGAATGGCCAAGTGATACACAGGAAAATTCTAAACATTGTTTGAAGTCGGATTTAAATGGCACACTAGTATGTTGGTGGAAGCCAAAAGAAAGAATGCAGAAATACAATTGTCGCCTCACACATTCTAATGAAGCTGCATCAAAACAGTATAAGAAAGTGAGAATTGAGGAGGAAAGCATCGAATTTCAAATCCCGCAAAACTATCGTACTATGAAGATTCAGGATGGTTCAACGGTTATTCTTCATCCAAGCGATTTTGATCTCCTTCAATGCATGGCACGAGGCGGTCGAGGCGGTCGAGGATATAGATCTCAAAGTATTCAAATAATAGACAGGAACGAATTGACAATCTTAGAAAAGAATATACTATCAAGCGATAAGAAGAGAGTTTTAGATGAGAATTTGAGCGGCATAGCATCATTTTTTGCATTTAAAACTGAAAGTGTATCTGGCTATGTTGTACTTACAGAACTTAAATATTCAGCTTACTTCTTAGGGGTCATCCCAGGAAGTAACAAGATTTTAAAGATTGTAGATGGGTGTGATTGTGAAGTAAATATGAATGATTTCATTAGATTATTGTCTACAGTCAAATTCTATAAATGATTGAAACAAATTCTATGAATCTCATCCGGTAAAACCCTCACAGCAGACTCCTCCGGCTTTACCACAGCAGTTTCCGGCGTAACTTCAGTTAGCTTTGTAGAATCATCAGACATGAGAAACAACCATCCAGCAGAATTATTTGTGAGGAACTTAATCATTAGTATGGCAAATTCTTCGGCAAATGGAACAAATACCCCAGATGAATCACCGAACTTCATAACAAGCCAAGAGTGTGCGACCAGTACGAATCTGCCGCCGTCACTTCTGTTGCTGTAACAGCGATCGTAACTCCGCCAACTCCCGCTCGGCTGCATCCGCCCGTTTACTCTCCTGCTCCGCCCGTTTACTCTCCTGCTCCGCCCGCTGACTTTCCTGCTCCGCCCGCTGACGCTCTTGCTCCGCTTGGTACTGCTGCTGTTCCGCTCGGTGACGCTCGATCGCAACTTGTTCTTGACCAATCAAAAGTAAATTTCCATCCAAATCCCACCACCGTAACCACAGCATTTCCTGATTTTGGTAACTCCCATTCCACAGTCCAATCTCCACCTGCATGTGATCGATCGGATAATGACCCCGATCGTTCGGTAGCATTTTTTGATAGCGACCACTGACAAACTGATACATCTCCAGTTTTCCGCTGATGATTTCATAAATTCCATAGTAGGGAATCCGCATCACCCGCTCGTACACCCAAAACTTACCCTTGAACGGCGTTTGGTCCCGCTCCTCAGATCCACTCCCCGACGCAAACTCCAAGACAATAGTCGGCGCAATCAACTCCCGCCATAACACATACGATCGACGGTATTTCCCATCCAACTGCGGCGGCACCCCACCAACGTAAAACCAATCCGGCGATTCCGCTCCCTTCTCGGGAGGTTCTGTTTCTCGCCAATAAATTCCCGAATCCTGTCCAATGCAATATTGCCCATCTGGATGAATTCGATCGAGCACCGACCCGATCGAATCCGTCAGCAACAAACTTTGAGGATGCTCTTGAAAATTTTTCACAAAAGTACCATCAGACTCAGGAAGTTGGGTATGGTCTGGAAACGCGGGTGGAATGTCGATCGATGTAAATCCTTGGGTCATGGTGATCGCCTCTCAAGAGAACTGGAGGATGCTTCAACGAAGCGTTTCAATATTTTAACGTTTTTTGGAGCAGATACTGATGAACTAAAATCATCTCGAATTGTTCACGAAAAGAGATTAATACGACCGCTCAGCCTATTGCAAAATCTATAATTTAAGCGATCGGCTCCTGGAACAATGGAATCGTAAACGTCACCGTCGAACCCAAACCCTCACCCATACTATAAAAATTCACCTCACCCCCCATCGCATTTACGAACGTTTGTGAGATTGCAAGCCCCAAGCCCGTCCCGCCATAGCGACGAGTCGTGGAACCATCAATTTGGCTAAAAGATTGGAAAAGGCGATCTTGCTTTTCTAAAGAAACACCAATTCCCGTATCAGCCACCCGCACCATCATCATGCCGGGACATTCATGATTTTGAAGCGTCACCTTGCGCCGAATGAACTCCGTCGTAATCGTCAAACCACCCTCATGGGTAAACTTAATTGCATTCCCCACCAGATTCAATAACACCTGATACAGCCGCCTGTAATTTGTATACAAAATCACTGCATCTCGCGTTTGCGGAATTTCAATTTCAAACTTTAGATTTTTACGGCTTGCTGAATTTGCCTGCGATCGTTTTAATTGATCCAGCACCTCACTGAGATTGACCGGACTATACTCAATTTGTAATTTACCTGCTTCAATTTTTGCCAAATCCAACACATCAGTAACAATATCCAGCAAATGCTCCGCCGACTTGAACGAATCCTCCAAAAATTCCCGCTGCTCCTCCGGGTCATCCACCATCCCATCCAAAATCAACTTCAAGCCACCCATCATTCCATTCAACGGTGTCCGCAACTCATGGGACGTATTCGCCAAAAACTCACTCTTAAGCCGTGAAGCCTCCTCCGCCCGATTGATCGCCTCCTCCAACGCCTCCTGCTTGCGCACCAACGTCCGATTCAACTGCTCGGACTTATTAAATAATTCCGCATGGGCGATCGCCGTCCCCACCTGATCCGCCAACTCTTCTAAAAAGTCCAGCTCCGAATCATTCCAACCCACACTCTCCGATCGCCACAGCACAATCAACCCATTCACTTCATCCTGATAACCCGTCGCCACCACCATACGGCTATGCATCACACCCTCAATCTCAACGTAATCCGTCATCACACAACGATCGTCATCCTCTTCATCCAACTCAATCACCGGATGTGGCTCATCAAGTAGCGGTGACGGGCGCAACCGAGTAATCGCCGCCCGCAATGTGGACTGGTCGCTTAGAACCTCATCCCGACCCTGCCAGCTTTCCCCGCTACAAAACTCCGCCTCAATCGTGACAAGACCCGCAGCCTCATTCAAGGAATAAATAGAACATCGATCGATCGTCAACGTCGTCCCCAAGCCATCCACTGTCTGCTGCCAGATGGTTTTCAAATCCAGCGTCCGGCGAATACTCCAGGAAATCTGAGTTAGCAGCAGATGATACCGATCGGCCACATCCAACCCCGACGGCACCGCCAACAGCGGCAAAAACTCTCCCCGTCCCTGCACAAAAATGCTATGCACCCTATCATCCGGACCTGCGATCGCACTCAGCGTAATCTGCGTCTTCACCGTCGTCCCATTCCACAGAAACGCCCACTCCCAATGCTCCGCTTGACGACTTTGGGCCACCCGATCGAGCACCTGCTGATAAGCCTCAAAGCGCTCAGGCCGAAATAAAGCCGTTTCACGGGAGCCGACAATCTGATGCACCTGCTGATTAAGACCGGAAGCATCATCGCTGTAGAACGAGATAAAACGACCCGAAAGGTCGTGACTAAACCATAGATTAATCACTGGAGGGTTGAAATTCACAGGGGTATTTTGGAGTGGGGCACTGGAGGTCTGCATATTGACAGGGAAAAGTAGGGAATTAAGAGAAATGGGTTCTGATGCACCATCCGCCAAATTTCTGGGATTTTCAGCAAGATTTCTCAGAATATAAGCTTGCCCAATCCCAAGCCGAGCGATTCATCTCACAGACTTAAAAGCTTGCACCTAGAAGCTTGAGATGTGACGATCTGCTTTGTTTCCATTGTCTCATCCCAGGAAAGGATTACAATACTTAAAGTCACTAAAATTCTTCAGATAGAGTGTATTGAACTCCCATGACCGACGTACCCGTCAGCCGCATTCGCAACTTTTCCATCATTGCCCACATTGACCACGGGAAATCCACCTTGGCCGATCGTCTCCTGCAAGCCACCGGGACCATCGGCGATCGGGACATGAAAGCGCAAGTGCTGGACAATATGGACCTTGAGCGAGAGCGGGGGATCACCATTAAGCTACAGGCGGCCCGCATGGACTACACCGCCCAAGATGGCCAGAAGTATGTCCTGAACCTGATTGACACACCGGGACATGTGGACTTCACCTATGAAGTTTCCCGATCGCTTGCGGCCTGCGAAGGCGCGCTCCTCGTTGTGGATGCGTCCCAAGGCGTCGAAGCCCAGACCCTGGCGAACGTCTATCTCGCCATGGAAAATAATCTCGAAATTATTCCAGTTCTAAACAAAATTGACCTTCCTGGAGCGGATCCCGATCGAGTCAGCGGCGAAGTCGAAGAAATCGTCGGCATCGACTGTAGCGAAGCCATCCGCGCCTCCGCCAAGTCCGGCATCGGCATTCCCGAAATCTTGGAGCGCATCGTCAAGCAAGTCCCACCCCCCGCCGACACCACAGACCAACCGCTGCGGGCCTTGGTATTTGACAGTTATTACGATGCCTATCGCGGCGTTGTGGTCTACTTTCGGGTAATGGACGGCGTGCTCAAAGTGGGCGACAAAGTTCGGTTCATGGCCTCTGAGAAAGAATATGTCATTGATGAAGTGGGCATTCTGGCACCGCACCAGATCAAAGTAGACAGCCTCCATGCAGGCGAAGTGGGCTATCTGGCTGCTTCCATCAAAGCCGTGGGCGATGCCCGCGTCGGTGATACCATCACCCTTGCAAATAACCCCGCCTCCGAGCCATTTCCCGGTTACGTAGAAGCCACGCCCATGGTCTTCTGTGGCCTGTTCCCGACGGATGCGGACCAGTTCCCCGATCTGCGGGATGCCCTCGATAAGCTGAGCCTGAATGACGCAGCCTTGAAGTTTGAACCGGAGACTTCCAGCGCCATGGGCTTCGGCTTCCGCTGTGGATTCTTGGGCTTGCTTCACATGGAAATTATTCAAGAACGACTAGAACGCGAATATGACCTGGATTTAATTACCACGGCCCCGTCTGTGGTCTACCAAGTCCTCACCGTCAAAGGCGAAACCCTACGCATCGACAATCCCAGCCACCTCCCGGACCCACAGTACCGCGAACATATTGAAGAACCCTACGTCCAACTGGACATGATCACCCCCGAAACCTACGTCGGTACCCTGATGGAACTGTGTCAAAACCGTCGCGGCATCTTCAAAGATATGAAGTATCTAACCCCAGGTCGGACGACGCTGATCTATGACATGCCGCTGGCCGAAGTCGTCACGGACTTTTTTGACCA
>JANMIS010000424.1:0-1160 GCA_031375925.1 Synechococcales cyanobacterium OTE_70_concoct_197_sub | reverse complement strand
AGCTAATCTGCGCCTCAAACGCAAACCGCTCCTTAGCGCGTGTCGTATCCAAACAACGACGCGGTTGACCATTGGGTTTATCCGTCTCCCATACCAATTCCCCGTCATACTCCATTAACTGACAGATCAACGTAATCAAATCCTTAATCGTAATTTCTCGGTTCGTGCCTAGGTTCACGGGATCCGCCTCATTATACGAAAGCGCCCCCATGACAATGCCCCGCGCCGCATCATCCGAATAAATAAACTCCCGCGTCGGACTGCCATCGCCCCATACTGAAATGCTACGATCGCCCGCCACCTTTGCCTCATGCACCTTCCGAATCAACGCCGGAATCACATGGGAACTACGCGGGTCAAAATTATCTTCAGGACCGTAAAGGTTCACAGGCAGCAAATAAATCCCGTTGAAGTTATATTGCTGACGATAAGCCTCTAGCTGCACCATCAGAGCCTTCTTCGCTACACCATAGGGTGCGTTTGTTTCCTCAGGATAGCCATTCCACAGGTCTTCTTCTTTAAATGGCACAGGTGTGAATTTGGGATAAGCGCAAATCGTCCCAACGCAGACAAACTTTTCCACATTCGCCTGATACGCCGCATGAATCAACTGCGTTCCCATCATCAAGTTGTCATAAAACAACTCCGCAGGCTTCTCTTTGTTCAAGCCAATCCCGCCCACATGGGCCGCCAAATGAATGACCAGATCCTGCTGATCAACGGCTTTTTGACAATTTTCCCACTTGCACAGATCGAGGTCCTTCGATCGCGGAATCGAAATCTTATCCTGATTTGCCCCAGCAGAAAGTAACTCAGCTACAACCCGCTTACCCAAGAAGCCCGCGCCCCCCGTCACCAAAATTCTCTTATTGCTTAAATCCATCATTTCACCTATCCGTTCGACCCATACAAAAACTCAACCTAAAATCGGGGAGAACCTGGTCCTCCCCGAGAACTAAATCTAGAACGACACACCTGCAAACTGTTCACGGACGATCGCTTGCTCTCGGTTCACCGCAGAAGCGGCACTAGAAGGCATCACGCCCACCGCGCGCAGATCCGCATCCACCATCAAGTTCACCAACTCTTCAAAGGTCACAGTCGGTTCCCATTGCAAGGTCTTTTTCGCCTTCGCTGGATCGCCGATTAATAGATCCACT
>JANMIS010000402.1:0-3084 GCA_031375925.1 Synechococcales cyanobacterium OTE_70_concoct_197_sub | reverse complement strand
AACGGTGGTGCTTAAGCAGTGGCTGAAGCTGAATGGGGAAGAGGCTGAGTATCGAAAGGCAATCAGGGCGGCGGAGGCGGCTTTGGATTTACGGGTGTATTTGCACTATCCGACGTTAACGGAGGCGGAGATTAAGGGGCTGGTGGTGGATGATAAGTGGTTGACGGTGTTGGGTGGAGCGGTGCAGGGGGAACTCGATCGGGTGTCGCAGACGTTGACGGGGCGGGTGAGGCAGTTGGCCCAGCGCTATGTGGAGCCGTTGCCGAAGCTGGAGGAAGAGGTGGAGGTTTTGGCGGCGCGGGTGGCGGAGCATTTGAAACGGATGGGGTTTGAATAGGTTGTTGAACTCGGCTGTACCAATAGGGAGAACTAGAAATGAAATTACTGCCACTATTACCTGATCTTAAGAATGTTGAAACGGAGACTGTGCTCAAAAAAGTACCCAAGGAATATCAAGACCTTCGGGATATTGAAACGAGGACTGTGCTCAAAAAATTGGCCAAGGCTCATCAGGCATTAGCTGAGTTAAAGGGTGTTGCTAGCAGAATTCATAATGAAAGTATTTTACTAAATACTTTAGCGTTGCAGGAAGCGAAAGATAGTTCGGCGATCGAGAACATCATTACGACCCAAGATGAGTTGTATCGCAGCGATGTCCAGACTCAGCTATTTGCGAGTATCGCGGCGAAGGAGGTTTATAACTATTCCAGAGCGCTACGGGAGGGCTTTGAGCAGGTCAAACAATTGGGACTATTGACCAATCGGCAGATTTTAGAGATTCATGCAACGATCGAGGAAAACAATGCGGGATTCCGCAAGCTACTAGGAACCGCACTAAAAAATGATGCGACAGGAGAAGTTGTTTATACGCCGCCACAGAACTTTGAAGAGATTACAGCGTTAATGGGTGATTTGGAGCGCTTTATTAATGACGATGATTGTTGTGATTTGGATCCACTAACGAAGATGGCGGTCATTCATCACCAGTTTGAGAGTATTCATCCGTTTTATGATGGAAATGGCAGAACGGGTCGAATTATCAATATTTTATATTTAGTTCAGCAGGGGTTGTTAAAAATTCCCACCCTTTATCTGAGTCGCTACATTAATCAGACAAAGGCTGATTATTATCGGTTGTTGCAATCGACCCGTGAGACGGGAGACTGGGAGGCGTGGCTGCTGTACATCCTGGATGGCGTGGAGCAAACCGCGAAAGACACGATTATCCTGATTGATGATATTAAGCGGTTGATGCAGACTTGTAAGCAAACCATGAGAACGGAACGATCGCGGATTTATAGCCAGGATTTGCTTAATAATCTCTTTCGTCATCCTTACACCAAAATTGAGTTTGTGATGTCGGAGTTAGCGGTAAGCCGGATCACTGCGACAAAGTATTTGGATGAGTTGATTGAGATTGGGTTATTGGTCAAACACAAGATGGGCAGAGAAAATTACTATATTAATTTGCCACTGTATGAGTTGCTGAGTAATGTGCATGGAAAATCGAGCTAATCTATATACGTTTGAAGAACGTGTATAGAAAAGGCGGGTTTTCTATACACGTTCTTCAAGATTGAGATAAAAAGCCTAAATCTATGCCTAAAATGCTTACACCATGAGATAAAATTTGTCAATTATTTTTTGTGGAAAGTGTCGAAGGTTAGGGTGACGGGCATTTGTAATGGACGGAAGACACATCAGATTTGGTGCTTACACGATCGCTTATTAAAGAAAAGGCGATATTCTTTAATAAGCCAAATTCTTATTAAAGGTTTTCCTAAATTATCTCACTGAATCTAAAGAGACCTGTGGGGAGATGGATGAGCAGGATTGAACGATCGGACGATCGGACCTATCAGGGTTTGTTGAAGTGTTGGACTACTATGTGGCATTTTTATTTTCTCTCTCCAATAAGTGCGAAGGCTTCGCACCTTTTCGATTGGTCAATTGAGGAAGAGTTACGACGGGAGTTGAGTCAAGTTTGGCAAAGGTCGGACGATCGTGAATAATTCTGAATCATTGACAACAACATGGCGTGAGATGGCTTTAGGCAAAGTAGCAACTTTGCAACGTGGCTATGATCTCCCGTCTCGACTACGGCGTTCCGGTGATATACCTGTTGTTACTTCAACTGGAGTTACAGATACTCACTCTGAGGCAAAGGAACAAGCTCCCGGAGTTGTTACCGGACGATATGGAACAATCGGCCAGGTTTTCTATGTCGAAGAGGATTACTGGCCTCACAACACTACATTATTTATCAAAGATTTTCACGGAAATGATCCGTTATTTGTTTCTTACCTTCTTCGCACAATCGATTTCAATTCGCATAGTGGTAAGAGCGGTGTTCCTGGTGTTAATCGTAATGATCTCCACGAACTGAGCGTTAAAGTCCCATCCCTCCCCGAACAACGATCGATCGCCACCGCCCTCTCCGACATGGATGAATTGCTGGGGGGACTCGATCGGCTGATCGCCAAGAAGCGCGATCTCAAACAAGCCACCATGCAGCAACTCCTCACAGGTAAGATACGTCTACCGGGGTTTGACGGTGAATGGAAGGAAACAACTTTAGGGGAAATAGGTGAGTGTATCATCGGCTTAACGTATAAACCCGAGAATGTTGTGGAGCATGGGTTGCTAGTTCTTAGATCATCTAATGTTCAAAATTGGCAATTAGCCTATGCTGACAACGTTTATGTAAACCTTCAGGTTGCTGATCATCTAGTCACTCAAATTGGAGACATTCTTATTTGTGTACGAAACGGTAGTCGAGCACTAATTGGGAAGTGTGCTGTCATTAATGCGAATGCAGCAGGTTTAACTTTCGGTGCATTCATGTCAATCTATAGAACTAATTATTGGCGTTTCATTGCTCATACTTTTCAATCTGACGATATTCAGAAGCAGATTCGAGACAATATCGGTGCGACCATCAATCAAATTACGAATAAGGATATGAAAGCATTTCGTGTGCTCCTTCCCCCTGAAGACGAACAGAACGCGATCGCCTCTATTCTCTCTGACATGGATACCGAAATCGCTGCGATCGAACAACGCCGTAACAAAACCCGCGATCTT
>JANMIS010000401.1:0-1802 GCA_031375925.1 Synechococcales cyanobacterium OTE_70_concoct_197_sub | reverse complement strand
GGCTAATGCGGTTGATGCCCTAGAAGAAGCCACTGAAACTCACGATATCATTCTACCAACAATCACGATCGAAACATCGGTGATTGAATCGAATTTATTCCAGTCTCCTCAAGTCCAAATCAAGATTATGGATAACGGTTTAGGAATAGCTGATGACGTCCGATCGCGCATTTTTGACCCGTTCTTTACCACAAAAGAACCCGGTAAAGGCACTGGTCTTGGGCTGCCCATTTGTTATCAGATCATCCATGAAAAGCACCAAGGCACTTTGGTCTGTGAATCCAAACCGGGACAAGGCGCTTCTTTTATCATTACTGTTCCGCTCAAAGTCGATCGGGAATGATCGAAATATAGATAACAGTTAGCGCTAGAAATCAATCGCAATATTCATTGGGTGGATAATCGGCAAATCAATGATAAATGTTGAACCCGAGCCGGGGCAAGAGGTACAAAAAAGTTCGCCATGATGATGTTTAGTCACTATTTGATGGCTGATGGATAAGCCCAGTCCTGTGCCTTTGCCGACGGGTTTTGTGGTGTAGAAGGGGTCAAAAATGTGGGGGAGCCGATCGTTTGAAATCCCTAGCCCATTGTCTTGAATGCTAATCCGAATTCGATCGGTTCCGTCACTCGGGGCATAGCACCTAGTTTGGATTTGGATTTCATTGAGGTGAGTCAGACGCAGGGTGTGGTCTAAAGAGGCCCATCGCTCTTCTACAGCATCGATCGCATTAGTCATAATATTCATCAAAACTTGGTTTAATGACCCGGCATAGCATTCAATTAACGGCAAGTCTCCGTAGTCTTTTTTGAGATTGATGGCAGGGCGATCGGAGGTCGCATTAAGACGATGTTGAAGAATTAATAGGGTGCTATTGATGCCTTCGTGCAAATTAACGGCTTTGAACGTAGCTTCATCTAAGCGAGAAAAATTGCGTAGTGAAAGGACAATTTCCCGAATCCGATCGGTGCCCATGCGCATTGAACTCATAATCTTGGGCAAGTCTTCACATAAATACTCCCAATCAATATCCGCTAGTTTTTCTTGAAGATTAGCGCTAGGCTGAGTGACTTCTGCTTCATAGCATTTCACCATTGTGATCATTTCTTCGATGTATTGATTGACGTAGGAAATATTGCCGTGAATGAAGTTGACAGGATTATTGATTTCATGAGCCACTCCAGCGACGAGTCGGCCTAGACTCGACATTTTTTCCTGGTGAACTAACTGTAAATTAGCCTGCTGTAAGGCAGCGGTGCGTGCCTCGACCTGAAACTCTAAATTCGTGTTGAGATTGAGTAGATTTAGATTGAGGGCCTGAACCTTGTGATGAAGATCGGTTTGGGTGATGGCAGTGGCAAATTGACCTCCGATCGCCTGGGCGAGATCAATGTCGCTGGGCGTCCAAGGCGTCACTTGATGGGCGCAGGCTTGTTTCCAGATTTGGAATGACTGTCGTGGGTAGGTCTGGCGCGAATCAGGATCGAATTGTCCAGCCCATAGGGTTTCAGTTTGCACTTGATCGCGGAATAGGGTGAGATAGCCAATGCGCTGCTGCTGGGAGACGATCGGCACGATCAATAATCCTGAAATGGGACTGTCCTGAAATAGGGGTTGCAAGTTCCGAATGGCGGCGACTTGGTAAAGATTGTCCATAGCCCAAGGTTGAAAGGTTCCATGGTTGAGAGCGGCTTCTTCAAAATAGCGATCGATCGCAGAGGCTTTTTCCATGACTGGAATGGGGGATGAAGGCTGGTCAATTGGCTGATGCCCATGGCAATAAAACCTTGCCTCCTGTTCG
>JANMIS010000368.1:0-7784 GCA_031375925.1 Synechococcales cyanobacterium OTE_70_concoct_197_sub | reverse complement strand
CTTAGACGCGGGAGGCGTTTTCAGGATGAAGGTAAAGCTACGATCTTCGTACACAGAGATTTCAACAGGCACCACCATTCCGGCTTGGTCGGAGGTGCGCGCGTTGTACTCTTTGCAGAACATCATGATGTTCACACCATGCTGACCCAAGGCTGGGCCAATGGGAGGTGCTGGGTTAGCTTTGCCCGCATTAATTGCGAGCTTAATCATTGCTACGACTTTCTTGGCCATCGATCGAATTACTCTCTGACTAATTAACGAGATTAAAAAAGGAGAAAACCCTTATTCAATCTTTTGAACTTGATTCACTTCTAACTCCACAGGAGTTTCCCGTCCAAAGATCGAGAGCAGCGCCTTCAGTTTGTTCCGTTCAGCACTGACTTCCACAATCTCCCCTTCAAATTCCTTAAAGGGTCCAGACAGAACCATAATCTTATCACCTGTCGCCAAGTTAATTTTGCGAACGGGTTCTTGTTCTTGGGCACGTCTAAAGATTCGTTCAACTTCGGCATGACCCAGAGGCATCGGTTTCACATGACCCCGACCTCGACCGTAGCGCCGTTTTTGTTCGGCACCTACGAAGTTGATGACATGAGGAGTGTTTTTGATGACTTGCCAAGCATCGTCGTCCATGATCATGCGAATCAACACGTAGCCCGGAAACACCTTTTCACTGCCTTCCTTGGGTTTTCCATCTTTTTGATGCTTCAGAATGGGCGTCTCAGGAATCTGTACATCCAAAATCTGATTAGAAACATCGAGGGTTGTAATCCGCTGCTCTAAGTTCATCTTAACCCGCTTCTCACAGCCAGAGGCCACCTGGACAGCATACCAACGGGACTGCTTCAATAACGCCTGACGGTTGTACTCGTCTTCTCCCAGAACTTCTAAATCTACGAGATCACGAGGATCAAGTTCTTGCGGCTCTTCGGATGTATAGGTCATGAGGGGAATACCACCGTTTGCATCTTGACGAAAAGGTCATCTAAGAAATACACCAGGGTTGCAGAGAGCGCCACCATTGCGATTACGGCCAGCGATTCGCTGATCAACTGTTGGCGACTTGGCCAAGTGACCTGCCCTAGCTCTTTCTGGGTTTCTTGAAGGAACACACTGGGATTGAGAGATGCCTTGACCGCATCATTGCTGGAGGCTGCCTTAGACAACTTTAGGCCTTCTCTTTCTTCTTCTGACATTTCTCACCTTCTGAGATCCTTATCTCTGGGATTGCACATGTTTAGGAAAACTATTCCTGAAAAGAAAGGTACAGCCTAACCCTGGAAATCAGGATACAAGGCTATACCTATACTTTAAGGAACTTAATAATGAAGTAATTCAACGCGCCCTGAAGGACTTGAACCCTCGACATCAGGTTTTGGAGACCTGCGTTCTACCAACTGAACTAAGGACGCATGTATGAACTACTCCACTATAACCCGGTTTTGCCTTTAGTGTAACAGAGTTTCTTAAAGACAAATCCGGTTGAGACCTAAAACTAAATTTCGCGATCGAAACGTTGCTTCAAGCGAGCAGACTTACCAGTACGTTGACGCAAGTAGAATAGCTTAGCGCGACGGACCTTACCGCGACGCAGAACCTTCACACTTTCAATCCGAGGGGAGTGAATCAAGAACACTCGCTCAACGCCAACATTCTGAAAGACTCGGCGAACAGTGATGTTCTGAGTAATTCCGCTGCTGCGCTTTGCAATGACAACGCCTTCATAGGGCTGAGTCCGTTCTTTTTCGCCTTCTCGAATTTTCACGCCGACGCGCACGGTGTCGCCCACATGAACAACGGGAAGATCACTCTTCATTTGTTCCGCTTCAATTGAGCGGATGATTTCCTGCGCTTTCATAGAGAGGGACAACCAAAAACTCACAATTGCTAAATGTAGCGTAGAAAGTGCAAACAGTCCATCCATTCCAGGATCTTTTTTCTGATGCCAACTTCTTCCAATTCGAGTTAAGTTTAGAAGAGGGCTGTATTCAGGTCCATGTCTTTATTTCGCGACTTATGAACATCTTTAGCAATCTTCTCCCAGCCCCACTACTTCGAAAACGTCGAGGCGGACTCGTCAAGACCTCAGAAGAGATCTCGATTATGCGTCAGGCTTCTAGAATTGTGGCCACTGTTCTTAAGGAAGTCGGGGAGTTGGTAGAACCGGGGATGACTACGGCGGATTTGGATGCCTTTGCTGAGAAGCGGATTCGAGGCTTTGGGGCCACTCCTAGTTTCAAGGGTTACCACGGCTTTCCGGCTTCGCTCTGCACTTCTGTTAACCATGAAGTCGTTCATGGAATTCCGAGTCGCAAGAAAATTTTGCGGAAGGGTGATGTCCTGAAGGTTGATACAGGGGCTTATTTCCAAGGGTTCCATGGAGACTCTTGCATTACGGTTGTTGTGGGCGGGGATGCGCCCGCTAAGACGGCGCATTTAATTAAGGTTGCAGAACAGGCACTGTACCGATCGATTGAACAGGTTCGGGCCGGGGCCTATCTGTTGGACATGGCGATCGCAGTCCAGACCTACGTGGAAGAGAATGGATATAGCGTGGTTGAAGAGTACACGGGTCACGGTGTGGGAAGAAATCTTCACGAAGAACCCCATGTCTTTAATTTCCGCACCAATGAAATTCCCAATGTAAAGTTGAAGGCGGGCATGACCTTAGCGATCGAACCGATCGTTAACGCAGGATCCAATGCCACCCGAATCTTGGCCGATCGGTGGACCGTCGTAACGGTGGACACTGCCCTGTCCGCACAGTTTGAGCACACTGTGCTGGTGACGGAGACGGGATACGAAATTTTGACCGATCGGACCACGCTTTAGTTCACCTTTCTACACCCAGTTCACTTTGATTTTGTACGACGACGATGTTCAAAAACGCCCTTGGACTTCCGGATGCCCTCTACGAGTATATCTTGTCGAATTCTCTCAGAGAGGCGACGATTCTGGCTGCACTGCGAGAGGAAACAGACCGACACAAACAAGCACGGATGCAAATTTCGCCTGAGCAAGCCCAGCTCATGTCTCTTTTAATTCGTCTGATGGGTGCAAAACGGATCCTAGAGGTGGGTGTGTTTACGGGTTATAGCTCCCTGACGATGGCGATGGCTCTGCCTAGTGATGGGCTTCTAGTTGCTTGTGACGTTAGTGAGGAATATACAAATATCGCAAAACGGTATTGGCAACAGGCCGACATCCAGCACAAAATCGACCTGCGCATTGCTCCAGCCCTGGAGACGCTTGACGCACTTTTACAGGCAGGCCAAGCCAGCACGTTCGATTTTGTTTTTATTGATGCTGATAAGGGAAATTACGGTCACTATTACGATCGTGCCCTCCAATTACTGCGACCCGGTGGACTCATGGCCATTGATAATGTGCTGTGGTCGGGACGGATTGCGGAGACTCATTCGAGCGATAAAATTGTTCAAACAATGCGTCATTTTAATGAAAAAGTTGCCCAAGACGATCGGGTACAGGTCAGCCTTCTACCCATGGGAGACGGTATTACTCTGGCCCTCAAACTACCTAAGCCCCAGATGGCTAGTCACATCTAAGCTAGGGCTTCTGATGCTTTTGAATCCCGATGACGATTAAGAAAGGCTTCAAACTCAGGTGCAAAAATACTGTAGCTACCCTTAGATTCAGGCTTTGGGTCTTTTTGGATGCGACGTTCGATTTCGAGTTGGGCTTTATGCTCTAGCCCAAGAAAGGTTAGGTCTTTGCCTTCAGTCTGAGACCGTAGTAAGGCTTGAGCCAAAAGATGAAGCCCGTCACTTTCGATCGACTCCACCCACAGTAGGTCTACAATGACTGTAGGGGCGGTTTTCATGGCCTCATCCAAAGAATCTTGGAACGTTTGCCCCAATGCCCCCGTCAGGCCCTGAGGCTGAAGAATGATGGTGGTGGACGTACTTTCTTGAACACAAGAGACTTGCATAGATACCTTGGATGAGAACATCAGGGAACAAAGTTGAAATCGATCGGAAGGAGTCAACACACTTTTAAACTTTAGATTTAAACTTTAGAAGATAGAAATAGCATCACTCCAATCTCATCTTCTCAGCATAATCAAGGCAAAAAATCTCAACGAGCACCAATTCTAAAATTTACAAACTCTTAATACCTTGTAATTCCTCTGTTTTCCGCCAAATGGCTGAGGGAAAGAACCCGGAAGTATGGGCCTGTAGCGGGTCCAGCATCCTAAGGTAAAGTACCGATTGTCATGACAGGTAGCAGACATTACCTTGCTTTCGGCTTGAGTCTACCGCACAAATCAGCGTAATATGAGTGGAATTTAATTCTCTCAACCCTACCTATTTTCCCATTTACGATCGTGTTGCAACGATTGAAATTTTAAAATTCTTACGCTCTAAGTTTACATTCAGCGCTTATATATTTTGTCATAGTCCCATCACTACATCCATACAGGAAAACGAGCGTGACCCCTCCTGTGAACTCCACAACAACTTCGGCTCAGCCGACAGAAGCCGACACTATTGACGCTTCGGAATTGAGTAGCCTCAATGCTCAGATGATTGCCATTCTGGATTTTGGGTCTCAGTATTCTGAGCTGATCGCCCGACGAATTCGGGAGACTCAGGTATATTCAGAAGTGCTCTCCTACCGGACGACAGCTGATCAACTCCGACAGCTCAACCCCAAAGGCATCATCCTTTCTGGTGGACCTAGCTCGGTGTATGACGATCGTGCCCCGCTTTGTGATCCCGAGATTTGGAATCTGGGGATCCCGGTGATGGGGGTCTGCTACGGAATGCAGCTTATGGTCCAACAGCTTGGCGGTCGAGTCGAACGCGCTGAACGCGGTGAGTACGGCAAAGCCAATCTCATCTTGGATGAAACCACAGACTTACTCAACTCCGTCGAACCGGGTTCTGTTATGTGGATGAGCCACGGAGACTCGGTGATGGAGATGCCCCCTGGCTTCGAGTTACTGGCCCACACCGACAACACTCCCTGTGCAGCGATCGCGGATAAAGCGCGTAAGTTCTATGGCGTCCAGTTTCATCCAGAGGTGGTCCACTCCCAGGGCGGCCAGACCCTGATTCGCAATTTTGTGTATGAAAGCTGTGGCTGTGAACCGACTTGGACGACGGAAGCCTTTGTGGAGCGATCGATTCGGGAAGTGAGAGCTAGGGTCGGCGATAAAAAGGTGTTACTTGCTTTATCGGGCGGCGTGGATTCTTCGACCTTAGCCTTTTTGCTCCATGAGGCGATCGGCGACAATCTGACTTGCATGTTTATTGACCAAGGTTTCATGCGGAAGGGCGAACCTGAACGCTTGGTGAAGTTGTTTCACGAGCAGTTCCATATTCCGGTGGTCCACGTCCAGGCCCGTGAACGGTTTCTGGAAGTCGTGGCGGGCATCAGCGATCCCGAGGAAAAGCGCAAGAAAATCGGCCATGAGTTCATCCGAGTTTTTGAGTCTGAATCCAAGCGGTTAGGTCCCTTTGACTATCTGGCTCAGGGCACGTTGTATCCAGATGTCATCGAGTCTGCTGACACCAACGTGGATCCTGGGACAGGTGAGCGGGTCGCTGTCAAAATCAAAAGCCACCATAACGTTGGAGGCTTGCCGAAGGATTTGCAATTTAAATTGGTGGAACCGCTGCGCAAGCTGTTTAAGGATGAAGTACGTAAGGTCGGTCAGGTGCTCGGGTTGCCCGATGAAATCGTTAGACGTCAGCCGTTCCCTGGACCCGGTTTAGCGATTCGGATTCTGGGAGAAATCACCGAGGAAAAACTGGATATTTTGCGAGATGCGGATTTGATTGTTCGCCAAGAGGTCAACAAAGCAGGTCTCTATAACGAGATTTGGCAGGCATTCGCTGTTTTGCTCCCGGTGAAGAGTGTTGGGGTGATGGGGGATCAACGGACCTATGCGTTCCCGATCGTCCTGCGCATGGTTAAGAGCGAGGATGGAATGACGGCGGATTGGGCGAGGGTGCCCTATGACTTACTGGAGACGATCGCAACCCGCATCGTCAACGAAGTCAAAGGCGTTAACCGCGTTGTGTACGACATCACCTCGAAACCGCCAGGGACGATCGAGTGGGAATGATTCCTTTTTAAATCCTTAAAAAAAGAGACCCAATTGCAGGGTCTCTTTTTAATATCTATTCAATCTAAAGCTTGATCTTATCCGCGACAACCTAAAGACTCACGAGTATCGACTCCTGTTTTAGAGTTGGTACCCTTGGCAAATTCACAGAGTTGCTTCACTTGAAAGGCATTTAAAATCGCCCCGGAAAAGTCAGCCCCATCAACTTTGACATTGCGGAATTCAGTGCGAAGCATCATGGCATCCTCTAGAACTGCATCACTAAAATCCACATCGATCAATCTCACTTGGTCCATAATCGTCTGCGTCAGGTCAGCCCCTCGAAAGTTGGTCCCTGTCAAGGTAGAGGTACTAAACACCGTCCCGATTAAATTAGCTTTGCTGAGGTCAGTGCGATCGAGGTCCACATTTGCGAATTCCTCGGTCGATAGCTGAGCGCCCGACATGTTTTTACCTGCTAGGGTTCCACCTTCCTCAGCCAAAGGATTACCGCTGGCCGCAGCCGATGCCGCAGCGCTGGCGGGTGTGCTGAATCCCAAAACGCCTTCAAAGCAAATTCCCACTGCAATCACCACTGCGATCGCTCGACATATCCACCTAGACCAAAAATGACGATCGACAGCCATGACACTCCGTTGTGTTGAGAACATACTTTGCCTTTATAGTGTAAAGCTTTATTTGCCTTCCACCCAAAACCTCGACTAACTGGACGACTTGTGCGGCGATCGTGAGATCAGGATGTGCGGGCTGTCAGGATTGGGATCGAAATAGACATCCAACTTTATGGCCAACCCCAATATTGCTAATATTTTGGGCCGAGTGATGGGTGGAGAGACTTCACTCATTAACGGCATTCTTGAAGTGACCGGAAGTAAACCCCCGCCATCACTTCCAGCATTACTTACAGGTGATTCAAAATTGTGGCAATGCTGAAACCTTTTCGGTCCCGGTGCTGAATTTAACAGACAGAGTTTAGATTCATAAATTTCAGACTCAAATCGATCAGCTTAAATCTTGAGATTTCACAATCAAATGCCTTAAATTGTGGAATCGATACAGCCTTCATTATTCCCTAGGCTAATCTGGATACAACAACCCGATCGGGCTTACTCTAGATCTTTCTATCCCAGATAAGCTTCCAAAACCTTACTATCCTTTTGCACTTCTTCAGGATTTCCCACGGCTAGATTGCGTCCTTCAGCTAAGACCCACACCCGATCGCATAGCCCCATAATCACATCCATATTGTGTTCAATAATCAAAAACGAAACGCCCTGACGATTCCAATATTGAATGTATTCACAAATTTGATTAATCAATGTTGGATTAACGCCTGCCGCAGGTTCATCTAATAGGATTAATTCTGGTTTGGTCATCATCGCTCGGCCAATTTCTAGAAGCTTACGCTGTCCCCCAGACAATCCACCTGCATAGTCATTTGCTTTTTGAATCAAACCGATCGACTCTAGAATTTCCATGGCCCGATCGCGGGATTGCTTTTCTTCTAAGTTAATCCGCTTTGATTTTAACCAAACATTCCAAAATGTTTCACCTGTTTGGTTTTGAGTGCCCAAGAGAAGATTTTCTAAGACTGACATTCGAGATAACGCCCGCGCCACTTGGAAGGTCCGGACCATGCCTTTACGGGCAATGCGATGGGGTGGCAACTGGTCAATCCGATCGCCTTTAAAAT
>JANMIS010000590.1:0-15780 GCA_031375925.1 Synechococcales cyanobacterium OTE_70_concoct_197_sub | reverse complement strand
TACGGTTATAAAGGCAAGCAAGTTCGTGACAATATTCATTCCTATGATGTTGCACGTTTCATTCATGCCTTTATTGAAAACCCTCGCCAAGGTGAGGTCTATAACCTAGGTGGTGGACGTGGGAATAGTTGCTCAATTTTTGAGGCTTTTAGCCATATTGAAACTATCTCAGGGAAAAAGATGATTTATGAATATGTAGATAAAAATCGCGAAGGCGATCATATTTGCTATATCAGTGACCTTGCTAAAATTAAGGCTCACTATCCTGAATGGGATATTAGTAAACCACTCTTAACCATTTTTGAAGAAATTCATCAGAGTTGGGTAACTAGATCTGGAACTTCAGTCTAATCATTTATTTCTTCACCATAGCTCTAATTTATAAGCCTTAGACTTATTTTTCTCTTTACTTAGAAGGTTGTTTTATGTTGGTCCTAGTTCATCCCTATGGATTGAATTCGCCAGGAGGCGGGTCAAGGATATTTCGTACTATCTTGTCGGAATCAGAACAGTCTTGGATTTCAGTCTGTTCAAGCTCACAGAAGCCACCGTCATGTTATCTGGGGGAGGAAATTCATTATCCATTGCGGCCTTCCTTTGGAAGAGTTGAGACATCTAGATTTGGGAAATATCTCTATTTCTTAGAGAAGCAAGGTAAAGACCGCTTTGAGAATAAGTTAGTGGAACTTTGCCAGAGACGTGGAGCAACGGCTATTCATGGTGTTGCTCACGCGCTAGATTTTTGGTATGCATACCAGGTTGCTCAAAAACTAGGACTACCTTATTACTTGACTATTCATGATGACTTACAATATGCGTTAAAAAATCGTCCGGAACTTAATGAAGGGATGTCCCATCTTCCTGAAGTATGGGAAAAAGCAAGTCATCGATTTGTGATTTCAGAGGTGATGGGAGAAGAGTATTGCCGTCGTTATGGTAAGCAGGCTTACACAATTGTGACAGATGGTATTTCCCAATTTGAACCTGCGCCGCTTTCACGTCCTGAGGGTTCATTGCGACTATATTTTATGGGTGCAGTGCATCTAAATTATGAACGTAATTTTCGGTCCTTATACGGTGCGCTACAACGACTCAAGGTCGATCGTCCAGATTGGAATATTTCCTTGACTATTCGCGGGGGGTGTCCGTTTCAATTTGAAAAGACTGCTGTTCCTGTTCATTTCTTACCCTGGGCATCTGAAGCAGAGGTCAGTCGTGATCTGGAGCAAGCTGATTATCTTTATTTACCATTGCCGTTAGGCCCAGAGTTTGAATCTTTTGTCAAGTTCAGTCTCTCTACTAAAATGGTTACTTACTTAGGTAGCGGATTACCGATCGTTTATCACGGACCTAAGAATGCCGCAGTAAGTGAATTACTCAGTGATGCTCAAGCCGCTATTATTTGCAATTCTTCTGAGGAAATTGATATTAAGACTAAGCTGAACCAAGCACCGCTCATCCGAGAAGAAATCATTAATAATGCATTGCAGTTAGGAAGGGATGCCTTCACAGTAGGTAAAGTTCGCCGATCGTTCTGGTCTTCTATTGGGACGGAGAAAAGTTTATGCATCCTGTAATTTCATCTTCTAAAATTGTTCTAAAACCTGAGAGTAATTCGAAGTCTTGGCGAACATTGGCTTTTGATTTAATGCTCTATGTTTACAATGGATTTTTTGCACATATTCCTAGCCACACTATTCGAGAATTCATTCTTCGAAGATTGATGTCTGTGCAAATAGGTTCAGGAAGCTCGGTTCATTTAGGCTGTCGTCTTTCTGCAAGAGGTCAACTAATGATTGGTGCGAATTGTGTGGTCGATCGTGACTGTACTCTAGATGCACGGGGCGGGATTCGGATGGGAAATAACGTAAACATTTCCCCAGAAGTTATTATTTTGACGGCTGCCCATGATCCTGATGCTGAGGATGATTTTACAGGTGTGAATCATGCGGTTGTGATTGAAGACTATGCCTGGATTGCAACGAAAGCGATGATCTTGCCTGGTGTCACGATTGGCCGAGGAGCGATCGTGGCGGCAGGTGCAGTAGTGACGAAGAATGTCACACCTCAAACGATCGTTGGGGGAAATCCAGCGCGTGAAATTCGACAACGTAAAGGAACTCAAACGTATCAGTTAAATTATCGTAGAAAGTTCCACTAAGTAAGGTGATCCAGAATGTCTCAGCTACCTCAGCTCATTATGTTAGTTCCTCGTCTGCCGCCGATGGTTGATGGTGTGGGTGATTATAGCTTTCAGCTTGCTAAGCAACTTCGACAGATGCAGGTCTGCCATGTTCAGTTTTTAGTTGGAGATCCTGAATTCCAGGATCACTCTCAATTAGAGGGCTTTGAGTCGTACACTATCGCAGAACGTTCTTCTCAAGCACTGCTATCAGCACTTAATCAGTGCAACGCTCAGCAATCTACTCTTCTAGTACAATTCTCTGGATATGGGTTTGCCGCTTGGGGAAATCCTAAGTGGTTAATTGAGGGCCTTAAAGAATGGAAAGTATTACATTCTGAAGCAAGACTAGCGACGATGTTCCATGAACTATATAATAAACTTGGATATCCATGGCAACACAATTTCTGGGTTCACCATACACAAAAGAGAATCATTTCTGACCTTGCAAATCTCAGTCAGCATATCGTGACTAATATGCAAGAATACGGTGAAACACTTTCATTTCTTAGTAGTACTTCTAATCGAGATATAAACATACTGCCAGTTTTTTCTAACGTGGCGGAGCTAAGAAAAAATCCTTCCATTCAAGAGCGTCATCGCTCAATGGTCATTTTTGGGCAATCTTATACTAGACGACGCTCATATCAAGACTCTGCGAAGTTTATCCAAGAAGTGTGTGAGCAGTTAAACATTAAGCATATTATTGATATAGGTCCATCCACCGAGCTTGAATTCACTCAATTTCTAAATGTACCAGTTATAGAGAAAGGTCGGTTAGATATTGAAGATGTAAGTATGCTGCTGAAAAAGTCTTTAGTAGGGTTCATTAATTATGAAGTTAAACGCCTCGCAAAGTCAGGCACATTCGCTGCTTACTCTGCTCATGGCTTGATCCCGATCGTTAGTCAAGACTGTAATTTGATATTAGATTCATTGCAGCCAGGACAGCACTATATTAACCCATCTAGTTTGATGCCCCATCAAAGGCTAGAATCTAGTCAAGATATTTTGGATTATTATTTAAGTCAGGTCTCCAACCGAGTTTTCAATTGGTATCAAGGTCACAATTTAGAGGCCCATGCCAAAGAATTTTCTTCAATACTGAATGCCTCTAATTTATCGACTTCAAAAATCTAGGAGCCTCCAATGGACTACGATAGCTCAGATCTTCAAAAAAAGCAGATTAGGATCTGTATTGTGACGCCATTCGTAAAACGGGGAGATGGACAGGGCCGTGCTAACTACGAAGTAGTCTGGGAATCAATTCGACGTGGACATCACGTTACGCTATTAGCTCGTGAAGTTGCAGACGATCTTTTAGCAACAGGTCAGGTGAACTGGGTTAAATTAACACAGGATAGACTTCCAACTGCTATTTTGAGAGAGTTCTATTTTTCTTGGAAGAGCGCAGCTTGGTTACGAAAACATCGTCATGAGTTTGATATTGTCCAGGTATATGGAACGATTACGCTAGAGCCTAGCGATTTCAATACCGTTCAGTATGTTCATACCGCTTGGCTGGCTTCTCCCGCACATATTTCCAAACAACGTAACGACCTCTATGGTCGATATCAGTGGCTTCACTCTGCTCTCAATGCCTATTGGGAAAAGCAAGTTTTCAATAAAGCAAGTTCGGTGATTGCAGTATCTGAGCAGATTCGGGAAGAGTTGGTTAGCTTGGGGGTCGATCGAAATAAGATTCATGTAATTTTGAATGGTGTAAATAGTGAAGAATTTTATCCTGACCATGCTGACCGGAAAAAATTAGAGTTGCCCCTTGATGTTCCTTTAGCACTTTTTGCGGGAGATATTAGGACTAATCGTAAGAACCTAGATGGTGTTTTAAAAGCTGTCTCACAGGTTCCCGATCTACATTTGGCTGTTGTAGGAAGTTTGAAGGGTAGTCCTTATCCGGATCTTGCTCGTCAACTTGGTATTAGTAAGCGGGTCCATTTTTTAGGATTCCGCAAAGATATTGCTCAGATTATGCAGTCTGTTGATTTCTTCGTTTTTCCATCTCGTTATGAAGCTTGTACATTAGTGCTGATGGAGGCTATGGCGAGCGGCTTGCCTGTCATTACAGCAGAAACAACTGGAGGTTCTGAAGTTGTTTCTGCTAACGCAGGGATTAAAATTCCAAATCCAGAAGATGGGGCTGCATTAATTCAAGCGCTGATTGCGTTGCTTCGATCGCCTGAACAAAGACAAGAAATGGGAAAATCTGCCCGTATCATTGCAGAATCTCATAGTTGGTTAAGTAAGGCTCAACAATATGTTGATTTATTTGAACATCAAGCTGGAGTTCATGAGGAATTAGATGATAAGAAGATCTTGATACTGAAAAAATAAATGATTTCGACAACATTAGAAATTAGAATTATTGATCCGAGGATGTAATGAAGAAATGTCCTAAAATTGCTTGTTATGGCTTTATTGAAAAAGGTAAAGGAAGCCTTAGTGGTGCGCACTTTTTAGTGCTAGAGGAGATGCTGAAACGTGGTTATGAAGTGGATTGTTATGGGTGGCCGGATTTTAATGAACCATATGATTTAAAAAAATATTCTAACTACCGGTTTATTCCTCTTCCAAGCCATAGTATTGACTTTAGAAATTGGAAATTCCTTCCTTCTTTTCTGTCAAATAGGCTTTCCTCGGTTTTTAACCTATTTTGGGTATTGCCGCAGAATGGACTTTCGCTTCGAAAGTCAGTTATTTATCAGCATATAACCCGGAAATATGATTATTTTATAGTGATGGGTCTTGCTTCTCCTTTTAAGAAGATTCCAAATTTAAAAACCATCAGTTGGCTACAGGGACATCCTACAACTGAGTGGGTTTATTTGCATAAGTTACGAAAAATAATTTCTGATTTATGTGGACAGAGCCTTTACTGGAAGCTTAAGTTTTTCTATCTCTTGAAAAACACTCGATATAGAAGAGAAATCCAGGAAAGTGATATTCTAATTTGCGGTAGCCAATGGTCTAAGGATCACTTGATCGAGTCTGGTATCCCTGACTCTAATGTGGCCGTAATTCCTTACCCCATAGACTTAAACTTTTTCAGCTCATTGAGTGATGAAGTGCTACCTTGTCAAGAAAAAACTACATTTTTATGGTTAGGACGAATTGATCCAAGGAAACGCCTAGACCTTCTTATAGAAGCTTATGAAGGTGTTGTTGAAGAACTGTCTTTTGAAATACCTGATCTTAAGTTACGAGTTATCGGTCGGATTCCTTATGCCCAGGGGTATCAGTCCCTAATTGATAATTTTAAGTATCCGGATTACCTCGAATACCGGACAAATATAGATAGGGAGGATATTCCAAGCCTTCTTAGGTATACAGGTTGTCTTGTCCAGCCCAGTGAAGGTGAAAATTTTGGCACATCTGTTAGTGAGGCATTAGCCTCTGGTGTCCCTGTTATTCTAGGTCCATCTAATGGAACTCAAGAGTTTACTGGATCATCGGCTTTTAAGTTTTCAGAGTATACCTCTGACGCACTGAAGGAGACTATGGTCTCTGCCATTCGTGAAATTCGGCGAAATCAAAAATCCATTGTTAGAGAATGCATCATGACTGCGGAGAAAAATTTTGATGTCAAAAAAGTTGTGGATGACATAGAAGGAATTTCCGCAATGTCACCACAGTCAAATAACCAATCCTTCATATCCGTGTTAAATGTCTAATTTAGTAAAATATTTACGGAAAGATGAAATTTAAATGTAGTTGAGTTATTTCTAAAGTCTATTCACTTGACTTGTAATAGAGTGTTTATTGTTCCCCTTAAATTTGGAGATCAGCATGGTTATCTCAGTTGTCCGAAATCAGATTCGCCCTCTCTGGCGGCTTAAGAAATGGTCTGTCTATCGTAACTTTCAAGCAAGTTTTGATGCTACTATTTTTTCACAACTTCCAGGGCTAAAATTTAAAGTCGCGGTCAAACTCCTAAGAGATCTACCTTGGTGGCTGAGCAGTTGGGGAATATCTACGAATATTGAATCAATGAGCGTTAAAGCGACTCTTACAAAAGTCTTTGAAGTTGTTAATCCTAGTGTTTTTTGGGATGTGGGAGGGAACATAGGATATTATTCTTGGATTGCGCTTTCTCTGAATTCAGACGTTGAAGTGGTTCTGTTTGAACCAGATAAGACGAATATTGGCCTGTTAGAAAAGACGATCGCAAAGAATAATCTAAAGACGGCTAGGATTATTAAGGCGGCAGTATCTGAAGAAGATGGATTCCTTGAATTTCTCACTGATCCCATCAGCGGTGCAACTGGATGTATCAATAGTGTTAGCCAGTTGGATAACATGACATCGTTACATCATGATTTCGGGTTGAGTAAAGTCATTTCTGTAAAATCTGTCTCTTTAGATAATTTAGTTAAAACGTCAACACCTCCCGATGTCATTAAAATTGATGTTGAAGGTGCTGAGCATTTAGTTATTGCTGGAGCGAAACAAATGATTCAAGACTACAAACCCGTAGTTGTTTTAGAAACGACAAATATTGAGATGATTAACTGGTTTGAGTTAATTGGATATAGTGTGCAGAGAATTGATAAAGGAAATATTCTCTGCATTCCTAATAGATATATTGGACGACTATCTTGTCATAATTAGACTTTAACTAATTAATTTTTCTGATTGTAAATATATGAACTCTCCAATATTACTGATGCCGTTGGATTTGAAGCAGGAAGAATCATTGATTTCTGGCTACAATTTTATTCCTAAAGTTAGTGTAATTATTGCAACTTATAATCGTCTTGAGTATTTAAGCGATGCCCTTTCTAGCGTCCTATTACAATCATTTAAAGACTTTGAAGTTATTGTTTCTGATGATGCAAGTTCAGTTGATGTAAAGGGTCTTGTCGATCGGTTTAACGATCCTCGAATTCGGTATTATCGACATGAAGAAAATTTAGGAGCAGGTGCGAATAAAGCATTTGCCTTTAGTCAAGCTCGTGGCGAGTTAATCGCGAGCTTAGACGATGATGATAGTTGGGAACCCGATTATCTCTTCTCCCTAGTGCAAATTTTAGCTGATAATCCAGCCTTAATTATGGCTGCTTGTGATCACTACATCATGGATTCCGATGGCAATGTTGATCTAAACCTGACTCAGGAAAATACTAAGCGATGGAATCGAGATCGACTAAAAGAAGGGATTTATCAGCCCTTTCAGAAATTAGCCCTGGTTGATCGGTCGATTTTTACTGCTTCAGCCGCAGTTATTCGGCGCACAATGATCCCTTGGCATGAATTAGAATTGGTTGGAGTGTACTGGGATTTTTACTTGGCATATCTTGCGAGTCGTGATGGATTTGGATTCTACTATCTTCCACAGTACTTAGTAAATTATCGAATTCATGAACAATCTGAAACATCGCTTAGTGGTGGTCGTAATGTTCAAGCAAAAATTCGTAAAGGGACTTCAGACATTGCTTGCCATACAGCTTTCCTGAATGACGATCGATTAGCTGAATTTCACCCCATTTTTCGGAAACGTCTTGCCCACGCACAAGTAACTCTGGGAATTGGTCTTCTACGTGATGGACAACTCCGCGAAGCTCGGTCATATATTCAACAGTCGTTTAAAAATGCTATTTCTCTACGATCTATAGGATCTTTCTTACTAACTTTTATTCCCAGTAAATATTCAGATTATGTAGTGAAAAGGATGTCTGGGTCATGAAAAACATATTTTTGTTGGATTTAACGTGAATTTTAGATTTATCTAACCCCATAAAATATATGAGATATCCAGTAACTACAGCTCCCAATTTTCCAACAGATATACGGCCTTTAGAAGGAAATGTAGCTTCTAGACAGTTTCTTGTCTGGATATTAATCATAGCATTTGGCGGATTTAGCCTCCTACTTGCATCAGTGGGTGCTGGCAAGATGCTCAACTTCCTATATCCACTCAGTTGCCTAGCTTTAGGAATTGTCCTATATGTAAAGTCTCCCATTGAATATATCGGCTTATGTTGGTGGGTCTGTTTTTTAACCCCTTTTCTTAGAAGAATAGCTGATTTTCAATCAGGTTACACTGAGCCTAGTCCAATTTTACTTGCGCCATATCTGATTATCTTGGCAACCATACCTAACGCCTGGAAATATTTTCATAAATTGACGGCAAAGGAAGGTATTCCCTTCTTGTTAGTTAGTATGGGAATTATTTACAGTTTTATGATCGGAGTCGTAACACGCCAGCCCTTTCCAGTATTTCGGGGTCTCCTAGACTGGATATGTCCACTCCTATTTGGATTTCATCTTTGGGTCAACTGGCGCGATTATCCAAAATATCACAAAGTAGTTCTTGATGTATTTACCCTAGGTATTCTAGTCATGGGATCCTATGGTATATACCAGTACCTAGTTGCACCAGATTGGGATCGTTTTTGGCTGATTAACTCAGGACTCATTGAATCTCACGGAAGAGGAGAGCCAATGGACCTACGTGTCTGGAGTACTTTGAACTCAGCAGAATCATTCGCTGGTATTATGGCTCCGGGGCTTCTTCTATTATTCAACAATAGCTCTGCATTAACTTTACCTGCATCTGTAGTTGGATATGTTTCTTTTCTTCTATCGTTGGTTAGAACAGGGTGGTTAGGTTGGGGGATTGGATTTTTTAGTTTAATGACTAACTTACAACCCAAGATGCAACTTAGATTGATTCTAACTGTAATGATTATGATGGCTCTGACTATTCCTCTAATTAATAACGATGCATTCTCAGAAACAATTAATCAAAGGCTTACTACCCTTACAGACATGGAAAATGATGCAAGTGCAATTGGGAGACAGGAAATATACATTAGCTTATTGAGTGCAGCACTTGTAAGTTTCGTAGGGAAAGGTTTAGGGGGAGATACGTTTGATAGTGCCATATTATCAATGCTTATTAATCTGGGGTGGATCGGAACTCTGCCATATATCAGTGGATTAATGATTTTAATTGTACAGTTTATGAAAATTTCCGACCCAACCGCAAAATCTGTAGCCATTGGCTATAGAGCCGCCATTATCAGTGTCTTAGTGCGTCTGCCATTTAATTCATCAACCCAGGGAACAAGTGGCATGATTTTGTGGGGTTTTCTTGCTATGGGTCTTGCTGCCGATCGTTATTATACTGAATTGCGTGCTGTCCAAGGAGACTGGTTAAATCAAATGATTGAGCAAGAAGAAAGTGTGAATGACGAAGTTATATATTCTAAAAACTAGCTCTCTAAATTAACTTACTACACCATAACCATGCAGATAGAAATAGCTCACGATGACAAGTTTTTAACAGGGGGGGTATCCCATACTAGCGAATCTCCTAGTCAGATGCCTACAGTTTTAATTATTTTAGGAGCACTATGGGGAGACAATGGAATTACGGCCCACTTAATGACTTTATCACAATGTCTGATTAGCGCTGGTTGTAAGGTTGGTCTGGCTACTAGCCTCGCATCTACTCAATTAGATGTAAAAGAAGAAGCCTCTCGTGCGATTGAACGATTTCAGAAGATTGGCGTGGAATACTTTCCAATTCCATTTCCATTAGGAGGAAACGCCATACGGAAATCAAAGCAGATTTTTTCTTCACTTTACAGTCTTGAGAAAGTCCTTCGAGAATTTAGTCCGGATGTTTTGCATGTTCATTCTTTAGCAACTTGCCCAATTTTATATCCTTTGCGAGTATTTCATAATATTCCCATCGTTTCAAGCTGTCACTTAGAGCCTGATCCTAATGACCTTCGATTCGGTATTAGATTTGCTGCATTTGTCAACAAATATCTTGCCAGTCATTTTCTCGGCGATCGACTTATTGCGGTTAGCCTGGATCTCAAAGATGCATTTATTAATCTCATGAGTGTTCCAGAGTCTAATGTACGGATCATTCATTATGGAATGAATACCGAGCACTTTAAAGTACCCGTTTTAGAAGAACGACAAGCCGCTAGACGAACTTACGGCTTATCCGACTCAAGCGCAGTAATTTGTTTGCTGGGACGCCTTTCATATGTAAAGGGGCATGATGTCTTAATTCAGGCAATTCAGATTCTGAACTCTCGTGGTTTAGAGGTTATTGCATTGTGTGCAGGGAGAGGCTATGGACAGGAGGAAGAGGAACTTCAAGCTGATATTGAGAAAGCTGGAGTGGGTCATCTTATTAAGCTTTTAGGATTTACCGACACTCGACAAGTCCTATGGGCTTCTGATGTGAAGGTACTACCAAGTCGGAGGGAGGCTGCTCCACTTGTAATTCAAGAGGCAATGCTTTGTGGCATTGTTCCGATCCGTACTCCTGCTTCTGGGGTAAGGGATCAAATTCAAGACGGCATTGATGGTTTTGTAATTCCCTTTGATGATGCAACAGCACTCGCCGATCGGCTTCAGACTTTATTTGAAAACCCAGCACTCCGGCATCAGATGTCAGTACGAGCTTATGAATCTGCTCAGCAAAAATTTACGTCTCAAAAGATGACCGAGAAGATGTTAGCTGTGTACTCAGAAGTTATTAAGAGGAGAGAACAATGACATCTATCCGAGATAGCCTTTGGGAATATCGTCGTAGGTTTGCAGCGACCATAGCGAAACAACGACTTAATAATAGGAATTTTACGATCGTGTCTAATAACTGCTGGGGTGCAGAAGCCTATCGAGAGCTAGGCTTACAGTACCAAACTCCCTTTGTTGGATTAGCAGTTTTTGCCCCCTGTTATTTAAAGCTTGTTCAAGATCTCCCGACTTATATGGGGCAAACGCTGCACTTCACAAAAGAGTCTCGTTATCGTGAAGTTAATGAATCTTGGGTTAGAAATCCGGATAAGATTTATCCAGTCGGAATCTTGGGAGAGGATATTGAGATACACTTTATTCACTATAATAATTCTATAGAAGCATATGAAAAGTGGTCGCGACGTTCCGATCGGGTTGACTGGAATAACAGTAATCGGCTATTTTTTAAATTCTGTGACCATGACTATTGTGATAGTCACATCATTGAAGAGTTTAATAATCTCAACTACAAAAATAAAATATTTTTTACCAGTCGTAACCTTCCTCATCTCGATTCTACTGTATGGATTAAAGAATGCGAAAATCTTGAGCATGTTGTAGATGGCTACAGTTTATACTTTCAGAGCAAGAAATATTTTGATGTCATTAACTGGCTCAATGGAGATCTTTCTAATTCAAATTGGCAATTTGAAATTCTAAAAAGATTTAAATTGACTTAATTGATTAGTAGCGCCCATTAAATATATTTATAATTTAAAACTTCTGAGTAGTACTACCCACTATGGAATATTCTCAAGCATCTAAGTTAAGCCTATCTAATCATCCCAAAATTCTTGTGCTTGGGATGGGATGGTTTCCCCTAATCACTGGTGGTCTTAGTCGTTATCTACACGGCCTATCATGTGAGCTTTCACGTGAAGAAGCCCAAGTTGAAGTCTGCGGTTTGGGTATGCCCAGTCAAGAGTCAAGTTTTTCTTCTAAAAACTTGACTCTAACCAATATTTCGGATCCTGGAGGTTCTATTCTCACTCGTTTACATCAGGTCAAATCGGTCCTGTCCACTGACCATATGCAATCAAAAGATGCAATCAACTTGCATTTCGCTCTTTACAGTTTTCCTCTTCTCGTTCACCTTCCACTAACTATTCCTGTGACTTTTCATTTTCATGGACCATGGGCACTTGAAAGTCAACAGGAAGGCGAAAACCCGATCGTAGTCTGGCTAAAAAAACAGCTAGAGCTTCGGGTCTATCATCGCTGCGATCGTTTTATTGTCTTAAGTCAAGCATTTGGAGAAGTTCTCCATCAGGAATACGGCATCTCCTGGGACAAGATCAACGTCATTCCCGGTGGTCTGGATACCCAAGCCTTCGCTCCGACACAGACCCAAGCTGAAGCCCGAACTCAATTAGGTTGGAAGCAAGATCGTAAGATTCTATTTACGCCTCGCCGTCTGGTGCAGCGGATGGGCATCGATCGGCTCCTAGAGGCCATGGTCGAAGTTCGTAAAGTGATCCCTGATGTATGGCTCGGAATTGCAGGAAAAGGACCGCTTACGGCTCAGCTTCAACAGCAAATCGAAGACTTGGGACTTCAGGATCATGTCGAGCTTCTAGGCTTTGTTCCTGATGAACTTCTTTCGGTTGCCTATCAAGCATCAGATATCACCGTCGTTCCTAGCATCAGTTGGGAGGGGTTTGGATTGATCCTGGTAGAGTCTTTAGCCTGTGGGACGCCTGCCATATCGACTCCGATCGGTGGAATGCCTGAAATCCTGCGTCCCCTTGATCCGAGTCTTGTCACCGACTCCACAGAAGTCTCTGCAATTGCCGATCGGTTGATTCAGTTTTTGACGGGTGAATTGAGTTTACCTAGTCGTGAAATTTGTCGGGATTATGCCGTCAAGAATTTTGATTGGAAGCATATTGCTCCTCTCGTTCAGGAAGTTCTATTGGCTCCCAAGTGATCGATTCCAACTGTCCCTTATGTTATCTCCTATGAAAAAGGTCCTTTTTATTGATCAGAGTAGTGGTTTGGGAGGCGCAGAACTGTGTCTCTTGGATATTGCTCAAGATTATCGCGAGACCAGTTCCGTTGGACTGTTTGCGGAGGGTGACTTTTGCAATGCCTTACAGCAACTCGGCATTCCTCACCATCTGTTGACCGATCGGCCCTTGAATATCCGCAAAGACAGTGCTTGGTGGGAAAGCCTGACCTCTAGCTTAGATATTGTGAAACTTGTATCTAGCATTGTGCGGCTCAGTCGGGATTACGATTTGGTCTATGCCAATACTCAGAAAGCCTTTGTCATGAGTGCGATCGCCGCTGCCATTAGCCGTCGCCCTTTGGTCTTTCATCTGCATGACATCCTTTCGACGCAGCACTTTAGTCAGACGAATCTCAAAGTTGTCATTACTTTAACTAATCTCTTTTGTCGTCTGGTCATTGCTAACTCAGAAGCGACAAAGCAAGCCTTTATTGACGCGGGGGGCAAGCCTGATCTAGTCCATGTGGTTTATAACGGATTCCATGCCGATCGTTATTCAGAACAATTAGAAACCAGAACAACGCTACGGGAAGAACTCGGTCTCAGGGATCAATTTGTTGTGGGATGCTTTAGTCGGCTTTCACCCTGGAAAGGTCAACATATTCTAATTGATTCACTGGTGCAGCTTCCAGCCAATGTCACGGTTCTTTTAGTGGGTGAAGCGCTTTATGGCGAAGATGACTACGTTCAACAACTGCATCAACAGATTACCAAAGCGGGACTGGGCGATCGGGTTAAGTTCCTTGGCTTTCGATCGGATGTTCCGGCTTTAATGCAAGCCTGCGACGTGATTGCCCATACTTCCACCAGTGCAGAACCCTTTGGGCGCGTGATTGTGGAAGCAATGCTTTCTCGTCGTCCTGTGATTGCAACAGCGGCGGGTGGTGCGGTGGAATTAATTCGCGATCGGCAAACGGGTTGGCTGGTGCCACCGTCTGATGTCGCTGCGCTGACAAATGCCATTTTAGAAATTCAAAGCCTAGCGTTTACTGCAACCTCTAATATTCAAGCGGCATACCAAGCCGCCATCGATCGCTTCTCAATCATGATTAATAACCAAAAGATTAAGAGGCTACTGAATCAGTTGAACTAGAACTCATCTCAGCAGTTATCGCCCTTCTAAAAAAGAGTCCGTGATCCTTGTGTGATTTTTATATGTTGATCACTTAATTTTTGATTAGCTGCTCTAATATTGTATTAAACTAAACTTAAATGCCCAGGGTATAATTTCATATTTTTAGTTAAATTGTCCGCAATTCCATGGTGTAGCCTGTCATTTATTTTCAAATCTGCATTCTACCCATGATGATGCATTGAGAGATTTTAGATAATGAATTCCAACCGTTTTATTTCGCAGGCAATCGTCCACAGATTAACCACCCATATCACACAGTCTCTATTGAGTTTGCCTTCTGATCTAGCCTTCTGGGTGAGTAACCTAAATTGGATAGAAGAGACATTCTTATTTCCCCATTACCAAAAGTCTCTTCAGAGTCACAATCATCAGTCCGGCTTGCCCCCAGAATCCATCGATTTCGCCATTGCCACAGGCTTAACGCAGCGGGGATTGTACGTCACGTCCCTGGAGGCATTGGGGCTTCCAGATACCGATCGCTTTCTAAAGGAAGCCGCTCAACTCACCGAAGAATTGCACAACCGCTCTCAAGAACAGATTCATGCACGCACCCATACTCTGACGGCGACAGCGGAACAATTTATGACTTTCCCTGCTATCTTTCAGTGGGGAATTTCTCATCGATTGCTAGGCATTGTCGAGCAATATCTCGGGCTTCCTGCTGCCTATGATGGGCCTTCCTTCTATTACAGCGTTGCCGATGGACAGGTTGCAGGTCCACGGCGATGGCATCGCGATCGGGAAGATTGGAAAATGGTGAAAGTGGCAGTTTACCTAACAGATGTTGATTCTGAAAGTGGTCCTTTTGAGTGTGTTACTCCAGAAGTAAATGCTGAACTATTACAGAAACCTAAGCCAAAGTATCGCCGCTTTAGTGACTTAGATGAGCAAAATCTCGCTTCTGAAGGCGAGCATTTCAGCAGTTGCGTAGGCAAAGCGGGAACGGTGATTTTTGTGGATACGGCATTGTATTATCACCGGGGTAGACCACCTATTAGCCATGATCGATCGGCAGTATTTTTTAGCTATTTTAGCCAATCTCCAAAGCATCCCTTTTTCTGTGGACGATCGCCGCTGTCTGATCAAGAACTGCAATTGCTTTCTAGTGCATTACCAGATAGCTTAAAAAAAGCAGTACGATGGAAAGATCATCTATCAGGCTTTGGTCGATACATCCCAAAAAACAGATTGAAAGTTTAGATGAAATGTCTAACTTTACAACTAAGTTAAAATCATCAATTTAAAAATACGTTGTCTTTATCCGGTCAGAGATAAAAACTAATAGTATGTATATATAAGGTCGTTAGTATATTACCAGAGGGATATTTTAGTGACCTTATCAGCTTCTATTTAAAAATTCCTACCTTTATGAAAGCTTCTCAACAGATAGCCCTTGAGGCGGACACTGATTTTTCAAAAACAAATTGGGAAACGCTTACACCCTTTCTCAAAGACGATCGCCCAATTCATTACAAAGATAATGGCATTGCGCTTGATCCTAACACTACCTTCAGTCCTTCGATGTTAGCAAATGCTTACTTTTTTGGTCATCCCAGCTATGGGAAAAAGTATTTTGAGACTGAAAACCGATCACCAGGGTTTGTCGATCGGTGGCAAGCTGCGATCGGCACCCTAGACGACAAAATAGTCATTGATGTCGGCTGTGGTCCAGGAAATCTATTGGCGGCGATCGGTGGAACCCCAAGGGTTTTGATTGGGACTGATGTTAGTGAAGGTGCGCTACTCCATGCACAAAGCCTGGGTTACACCACTATGCTCTCGGATGCACAGAATTCGCCCTTCATAGACCAATGTGCAGATGTTGTCCTCTTGAATGCAGTCATGCATCACTCAGACAATTTTGAGCAGGTTCTTCGAGAAGCCGCAAGGCTAGTT
>JANMIS010000263.1:0-1248 GCA_031375925.1 Synechococcales cyanobacterium OTE_70_concoct_197_sub | reverse complement strand
CGGTCAAGACCAACGCAATCCCCACGCAAAACCACAGGAAAAACTTCCGGTTCATGGCGCTGAGTTCGGCAGCGGTGTAAGTTTTGGGTTGGTTGAGTTGGCGTTGTTTTTTGTTCCATTCGATCGTTGTTCACAGTGGTAGATATTCGATGTGATTGAGGAAGTCGGGTAGATCGGAGGCTGTTGCGATGAGTTCTAAGCCACGAACGCAATCGCCAATGCTGGCAAGTTTTTGATGGGAGTAGATGATGCCGATGAATTCGGTTTCCGTTGCTAAATAATCACTGGCGATCGTGAGGAAATCATCGTCGCGCGTGAAGAGTACTCGTTGCAATTCGGTTGCTCTGGCGAGGACGTTTGGGTCATCGAGTCCCGGTCGATCGTCTTCTTGAACGATTAAAACATCGATGTTTCGGAGTCGGAGTCCTAGGGTGATTTGGCGAGGGACTTGTTCGTCCATTTAGAGTTTGATGGTCATGGATTAGAGGGGTCCTTTTGCCCGAAGTTTTGCGGCAATTGGTGAGTTTCCGGCTGCTGCTTGATGCTGTTTGGCGAGTTGGAGACGGCGATCGATGTCGGTGTCGATGTCGGTTTTGTGATCCGATCGCGATGTATTTGTATTCGGTGGTTTCGATCGTGAGTTCTACCATAGTGTCACCTCGCGCTGTGTGTTCTTATTCTAGCGCTTCGATCGTCCTTGAGGTTCGATCCCCCTAAATCCCGCTTGGGAAGGGGGGACTTTCGGAATGATTGTGGATGCGATCGTACAACCGTTGGCGAAAGCCTCCCTTGGGAATTGTCCCGGAATTCCAATTCTCAATTCAACATTCACAATTCTCACTTTCCTCACTTCTTCAGCCAAGCAATCAGAAGAACGATCGCAATCCCCACACAAAACCAAAAGATTTTCGGTTGAATCTTTAAACGGGTTTGAAGTTGAGTGAGTGGGGAGAATGCGAAGGGTGAAGAGGAGATAGCCGATCGGTAACATGAGCCATGCCATTGCTTTGTCTGAGGCAATCAGTTGTTCTGCTCAGGTGTCGCCCATGCTTTGGGATAGTTTTTTAGTCTAGGCGGGGAATGGGGCGGCGGCTAGTGGGAGGCTCATTTCCTGCCAGATGCGATCGTCATACCATCAGGTCGCGCAGGAAGTAGAACTGATCGCTTTTCCAGTCTCTACCTTCGTTTCTACCAAAGTATTCAGTGAGGGGGAAGAAAGCCCGATCGTCATAAGATAAATTTTATTTT
>JANMIS010000247.1:0-2307 GCA_031375925.1 Synechococcales cyanobacterium OTE_70_concoct_197_sub | reverse complement strand
TCTCCTTTGCTTCCCCAACCATCATTTCTGAGATGTCGCTGGCCGTAATATCCTTCGCCCCAGCACGCACCAAGGGAATGCTCAAACTCCCGGTCCCACAGCCTGCATCGCAAATACTGATGTCACTCAAGTTGTTATCCGCCATCATCCAGTCCACCACCGTATCAATCGTCTGCTGGTGTCCGATGCGAATGTTCATCTGCACTTTATTAACGTCGTCGCCTTCGCCATAAATCCGTTTCCATCGATCGAACCCCGTAGCGTTGAAATACTCACGAACTTCGGTCTTGTCGTCCACTGCGTTCATAAAACTTTGATGATTAAAATTTGGAGTCTGTCATTTCTTAGAATCCTAGTATGGCTTGTGTCCCCTGGGATCGGTTTTGCTTGAAATTCATCAAACCGATCTTATTCTATCTGGACAAACAAAAATTAATTCATGAAAATTTTACACACCTTCCCGAAATTGCGGCAACCTAGATGACATTTTTGTGTCTCTAGAATTTAACCAGCAGACACATAAAAGCCCTCATAAATAAGGGCTTTAATGTGTCTGCAAATTATTTTACAGCCGTTTAAAAGTGATGATTAGCTCCGTCTAAATGCGTAGAAAATAATTAAGTTTCGATGTTTCACCTATTCAGGGTTAGGTTATGTAGGATATTCTACGAATAAGCAAGAACTCCCGGATACATGTTGAAGCCTTCTCGACACTTTCGATCGTCCTCAGTAGTCGATGAAAGCGTTGAGACTGCCATATTGACGTGTTCTGTTGATATCTTTGTTGTAACAAACTGATCTGAGTATCTGTGGGGTGCGTGATTTCACCCCCATTTTTTTGTCAATTTTTCCTACAGGGCAATTCGATGCCATTGACCCGGTTGATTGTATGACCAGCGTAAGAGCGTCGCGTTGGCCTGCATGAGGCTAGTATTCCACTGAATCGCACGCCGAGGTGTGACGGTTGCCATGGTGATCGCCTGACTGAGATCACAAAGTTTCCACTTCATCATATTTTCGACCCCGATGAGTAGACCGAGGGTTGTTCCAGAGAGCGTGCCATCAGGGAGTCGGGCGGTGCCTCGGGTAACTTCGATCGTGCGGCAATCCCATGGGTATAGGCCATCGGGCAGTCCTAGGGGAGACAGGGCATCACTAACGAGAAATAAGCCCCGATCGAAATCACTGGCCCGCATCAAAATTTCTAGCATGAGGGGGCAAATATGTTCTCCATCTGCAATGAAGCCACAGGTGACGTTGGGATGGACGATCGCAGCACCCAAGAGTCCCGGTGTGCGGTGGTGCAGACTGGGCATGGCATTAAAGGCATGAGTCACCATCGTGGCCCCTTGGTCAAAGGCCTGCTTGGCTTGGTCTGCGGTGGCAAGGGAATGGCCCAGACTGACCGTAATGCCCAAGTTGGTGAGGTAGCCGATCGCGCCAGTGCCGATTTCCATTTCGGGGGCGAGGGTGATGATCTTGACGAGGGAGGCGTAGTCGCCCAGGACTTGCTGGAGATGTTCGATCGTCAGCGGAAGAATATGTTCTTTAGGATGGGCACCGCGTTTTGCAGGATTTAAAAAAGGGCCTTCTAGGTGAATGCCTGCGATCGTGGCTTGGTTGGCTGAGTTTGCTTGAGATTTAAAAGCGGCAAATCCTGCGAGGGCGGTTTGGATTTGGTCTCGGGCGGCGGTGACGATCGTGGGGCAGTAGGCATCGACACCTTGGTCCCAGAGAAATTGCTGGATGGTGCTGAGCTTTTCGCCGGAGTCGAGCGTGACATCTGGAAACGCGAGGCCTAGGGCACCATTGATTTGTAGGTCAAGCCCACCGAGGGATAAAAAGTCGCCATTCAGGTCTAGCTTAGTCGGTGGGGCATCTGCGTCAGGACGATCGCTGGGGACAATAGCGGTGATGCGCTGCGATTCAATCCAGAGATCCTGTAATCCTTCTGTGTGCAATAGACGGGCGTGGGTGAAGCGATAACGTGACATGAAGGCCGCAGCAAGTTTGATTTAGGAGTCTCCTTTATTTTAAGGTGAAGGCTGTTATTTCTCTCTCACCTCAAAGGATGACTCCCCATGTCCACAAAACTAGCTTCTTCAAATCCAGTGATCGGCATCATTATGGGCAGTGATTCGGATTTGCCGACGATGCGAGAGGCGATCGTCGTCTGCGAGGCGTTTGGGATTGCTTGTGAGGTGGAAATTGTGTCGGCCCATCGGACGCCCGATCGGATGGTGGACTATGCGAAGACCGCACACGTACGAGGTTTGAAGGTGATTATTGCAGGGGCGGGCGGCGCGG
>JANMIS010000183.1:0-4354 GCA_031375925.1 Synechococcales cyanobacterium OTE_70_concoct_197_sub | reverse complement strand
GGTAGACGAGTCATGAGTCGAGCCGGAATCATCGATCGAATTTGGCCATTGCAAGACTCTCCCACAGAGGAAGCCGTGAAGTCCCACATCAAGGCCCTCCGCTCCAAACTCAAAAGCGTCAACGCCCCCGATGACCTGATTGAAACGGTGCATGGATTGGGATATCGCATGAAGTAATTCCCGTTAACTTCAGCCCATTGTAATTACCCGATTCCTCTCCGATTTATGCTCGATTTCTCCCGCGCATCTGTTCTATTTTGATAAGAGATTTAGCAATGCACCCTAAATATTGGTGTATGAAATCATTAAGGGTGTCATCTAATCAACAGTCGATCTGTATAACTCGATGAGTACTTCAAAGTTCATTGGCCTAAACGTTAGGGCGAATGGACTTTTTTATTTGGAGTGTTGGGAAGATTTTAGACAAAAAATAGCCCTTGGGCTGACGGACCCAAAGGCTCTGAAGATCATTTCGAGTTGTAATCAGTTGCCGCGAATAGTTCTCGATTTAAAGTTCAATGAAACTCAAGCCGTCGAATGGACCGACTTGCGGTAAGAACATTAGGCTAAAAAGGCTATGCCGAAAAAGCTACACCAAGCGAGAGTAATACTCAACCACTAGGAGTTCATTGATTTGGAGGGCGACCCACTCCCGTTCACACAGTCCATTCACTTTCCCGACAAGTTTATTTTTGTCGAATTCGAGATGGCTGGGAAGGTTGGTCAAACCGGGATACTGAAGGTTTGCTTCGACCAGTTTTTTGGAGGCTTCGCGACCACGAACCGTGATCTCTTCACCGGGACGACATTGGTATGAGGCGATATCTACCACACCACCATTGACCGTAATATGGCCATGATTGACCAACTGACGAGCGCCAGGAATAGTTGGAGCCATGCCCATGCGGAACACGGTGTTATCCAAACGCATTTCTAACAGTTGCAACAGGATAAGCCCCGTTGAACCTGCTGCACGACGGGCTTTTTGGACGTAGCGACGCAGTTGCTTTTCGCTCAGACCATAGTTGAAGCGGAGTTTTTGCTTCTCTTCTAGACGGACGCAGTACTCAGATTTTTTCTTGCGGGCTTGACCATGCTGTCCGGGCGGATAGGCACGGCGGGCAGACTTACGGGTAAGTCCTGGCAAGTCGCCTAGGCGACGGGTAACTCTGAGACGCGGACCACGATAACGCGACATGATTAAATTTCCTTGATACTCGAAAATAATTCAGGCTTCTAACTATATCGTGATTCTAGACATTCATGCACAGGGATTTCTAAAATATTTTTGAATTTTACTCATTCATTTCTTTGTAGGTTGCGACCGCAGAAGGTGAAATTCGGTTGAGATGGCGGAAAATCCAATACTTGAAGATCGTATCCAAGATCACCGGGAATGTGGCGATAAATAGGGATGTGTAGCTGCGATTAGGGGCGATGCCGAGGTGGTCGGCCACGCCTTCTAGAAGAACCTCCCAGCCATGGGGCGAGTGGAATCCTACAAATATATCGGTGAAAAGAATAATGATAAACGCTTTGGCGCTGTCGCTGAGTCCGTAGGTGAGTTCGTCTAGGAATCCGGTGACAACTTTCATTTCACGTTGACCGTTGACCAAAATGAACGAGAAGGCGACGATACTAGCAAGGTCTGCAATCCAGTTTTTGATGGCACTGGCGCTGCGCTGGGAAAAATCTCTGGCAAGAAGATTCACTTTGTCACGAACTTTTTCTTCGCGGATCTCTGGGCTGAGGACTTCTTGGCCGATCGCCTCTTTCAAAATATTCTCAAATTTCAGTCGCTCTTCGTATTGAGCGAGGGATTTGAGGGCATGTTCGGTCATTTCCCCATTCAGAAAGATTTTTGCAGGATTAACGATCGCGAACTGCTTTTGAATGAGTTGGCCCGGTAGGAGCCGATCGGTGAGGACGAAATTGCGCACGGAAAGCTGAACTAGAATCGGCACGGCGATTAAAGTCAGGATGAACCGCACTGCAATCTTGCTGCGCATTCGGCGGGCTTGAAAGTCTTGTACTGCGTCCTGTGCCCCATCAGGATCCAGGTCTCGTCGAAGTCGGTTAATGGTACTGAGGATCGATCGGGGCAAGATGCCTGCGCTGTCGGTGATGGTTTCGATTTTGCCAGGGGCATTGGACGATTGGTGGGCGGCAGCCTCAAACTCCCGATCGCGATTGCCCTCTATGGTGCTCCGTGACTTGGAGACAGGCGCTACAGTAGAGCCTACAGTGGAGCCTTTGGCTGGGACCGTAATCATCGCTTGGGACAAAAAAAGTTCTCGATCGGATTGATATCGATCCAGGATTTGGTCGATGAACTTTAACTTTTCCAGTTGGACTAGGATGCGATCGTCTGCGCTGCGGAGTTTGTGGGGGTCGTCTTGCCGTGAGTCTAGACGTCGATCGTGTCTGGGATTGGTGAAGGTGACGGTCGATCGGCTTCCACGAAACTCCATGAGACGAAGGCGCAGCTCCTTTAAGTGACGATTGAGTTCGGTTTCAAAGTAGGAAAACGAGGCTTGGCCAAGGTTGTTGCCGTTTTGCAGCAAAATCTTCTGATTCCCGAAATGCTCGTTTTCAATGGACTGAATCATCAGTGCGACATCATAAGCCCGATCGAGGGCACGATCGGGTGTCGTTAGGTACCAGCGCTCCGCACGCTGCACGTATCCTGCTAGAGAAGACCAAGGTGAAGTTGTCATAGCGTGAAGGCAGTTAGAATACTAAGATTGAATCTGAAGAGAGTTGTGTCTTAGATTAAAGATCTATAGAAAAGTCAATCTATCTAAGGATACATAAAACGGTTCTAATCCCGTCTTAAATTATACTAGAACCATCGAGAAACCCCATTACTTCAAGTCTGCATTACGATCGAACGATACATAAATTAAGAATATGTTAAGAAGAAAGCCGTCTCAGATGCATGCTCAATGGATTGTCGGTCCTAGTCTTAGCGGCAAAACTCACCATCTGCTCACCGCATTTCAGGCTTGGGTGGCTTCTACAAAAGAATCGTTGCCGCAGGCTCTGGAGGCTGGAGTCACCTATGGGGCGATTTATCCAAGGGCACTGGTGTTGAGTGCGATCGGGGACAATCGGCTCGTGTTGACCGATCGGCTGATGGCGCTCACTCAGTCCAAAATTCCGTTTCGGGCGACGACGCCTTTGGGATTTTTTGAGGAAGAAGTGTTGCTGTTTTGGCCGCTGTTGGTGAAAAAACTGGAGCGGGCGGCTCAGTTTCCGGTGCGACTCCGACCGGAGAATGAACAAGAACTGGCGACAAAGCTATGGCGATCGCAGCTTGACGAGGCCGTTGGTAAGACTGGCATCCAAGCTCAAAAGCTGGTGCGACGATTGTTGGATATCTATCAGCTAGCGGCATTTTCAGAAACGCCCTTGGATGAGGTGGCGACGATTTTGCATCAGGGATTGGGCGATGATTCGGTGGATCTGGTGCTTGCGCCTGAGATTGTGGCGGAAATGTTGATAACCTGGCGATCGTGGTGTCTCGATCGTGGGTTTCTTAATTATGGGATTTTGACGGAGCTGTATGGTCAGCATTTATTGTCAGATCCCCATTATCAATTGCAATTGCCTTATCGTCTTCAAGCCATTTTTGCGGATGATGTGGATGAATATCCGCCTGTGATGCGATCGGTGTTTGAACAAGTTTTAACGTATGGTGCGACGGTGGTTTGTACTTTTAATCGGAACGGGGGCATTCGGTTGGGATTGGGGGCGGATCCTGCGGTGATGGAGGAGATGGCGATCGATTGGGAAACCATTCAGTTACCGCCTCGATCGGATTGTTGTTTTGCAGTTGCGGGAGAGGAGGTGTTGAATCTAATTACGACGCCGCTATTTTTGCCGCCGCCCATTCCTGACTGTATCCAAACCATACAAACCAATACTAGGGCGCAACTATTACGCCAAACCGCAACCACGATTATTGATTGCATTCAATCCGGCGAGATCCGCGCTCAGGATATTGCGATCGTGGCTCCGGGCTTTGATCCCATCTCGCGCTACGCTTTGACCCAAATGCTCACAGGGCAAGGAATTCGGGTTAAAAATTTAAATGAACAGCGGCCTCTGACTTCTGTGCCGCTCGTCCGATCGTTATTGACTTTATTGACATTAATTTATCCCTACTTAGGTCGGTTGGTCTCGCCCGATGGTGTGGCTGAAATGCTAAGTGTGTTGAATGCAAAAATTGATCCCGTACGATCGGGCTTATTGGTCGATTATTGTTTTGAGGCGCATCCCGATCGGCCTCGGTTGCTGTCTAGTCAGGTGTTTCCCCGCTGGGATCGATTGGGTTATGACGGGATGAATGCCT
>JANMIS010000579.1:0-2122 GCA_031375925.1 Synechococcales cyanobacterium OTE_70_concoct_197_sub | reverse complement strand
CGTCGAGGAACCCCTGATTAAAAACTTCAGTTGTCGCCTAGAACCCGGTCAGCGTATTGCATTTGTGGGGGGAAGTGGTTCAGGAAAATCGACCCTTTCTAAGTTAGTTACGGGCTTGTATGAACCCTGGGAAGGGGAAATTTTGTTTGATGGTATCCCCCGTCAACAAATTCCCCGTGCTGTATTGGCGAATTCCCTTGCCATGGTAGAACAGGAAATTTTCTTGTTCGGGGGAACAGTGCGGGATAATTTGACCCTTTGGGATGAAACCATTCCAGATGTTCAATTGATTCGGGCCTGTGAAGATGCGGCAATTCTGGATGCGGTGATGGCGATTCCAGGGGGACTGAGTGGGGATCTAGCGGAAAGTGGTGCCAACCTCAGTGGTGGCCAGCGCCAACGGCTAGAAATCGCACGGGCACTGGTGAATAATCCCGCCATCTTGGTGATGGATGAGGCAACGAGTGCATTGGATACGGAAACTGAAAAGTATATCGATCGCAGTATTCGCCGTCGAGGTTGTACGGGCGTGATTGTGGCACACCGCTTAAGTACGGTTCGGGATTGCGATGAAATTGTAATCTTGGAACGAGGTGAGGTGGTGCAACGGGGAACTCACGAATCGATGAAAGATATCGAAGGAGCCTATTCTCGATTGATTAATGCTGAATAGGCTTGTGAATGGGTGATGAACCCTGGTCGATCAAACCCGATCGACCAGGGTTTGTTTTATTAATGATTTTATTCATAGAGACTGGAGTTAACGATGTTTACGTCTACAGTTGATGCGCGATCGTCTGTACTTACTCAATTGGGTGCGACAGAGGCTGAAATCGAAGAACTTTTAGCCTATAACCACAATGATTTTCATCGGGATAGCTTTGTCGCTCCGGCAGCACTACCCTTGGAATCGGAACCGCATGTTGCAGATTGGGAGCGTTACCAGGCAGATGTTTCGAGTTTGGGGGTGTTGGGTGCGCTGCGATCACGGTTAGTGCAATTGCAGTTTCCGATTCAAAGTGGCATCAGCCAAACGGAAAACTATCGCGCAGCGACTCGAAGGGGAACGTTGAGCATGGGGATGGCAGAAGCCACTGGGTTGATGCTAGAACAGCCTGAAGCGTTAACGTTAGTGATTCATCCGACGTTGGCGGGTGCGATTCCGGTGATGATTGCAGGGTGTCGATCGGATTTTGTGTCGTTAGTGCAGGCATTGACTCGGCGCAATGAGCCGGATGTAATTCCGGATTCTATGGGAGCGGCGATCGTAGGCGGTTATAACAACTGGGATCGGGTTTACCAATATCGTCAAATTTGGACAGCGCAGCAAGATCATGCGGTGAATGAGTCTGATTGGCAAGCTGAATTTCAACGTTTAGTGCCTCAGAAATCTCGTTACCAAGATCGGTTTATTATCCTCAGTCGTGGAGCCTATAGTGCGGTGGCGGCGGCAGAGATGGGGATGACGGCGGCGGATTGGTTGGAACGATCGGTGACGTTACGCTTGGAGCATGAATGCTGTCACTATTTTACGCGGCGATTGTTTGGAGCCATGCGAAATAATGCATTGGATGAGTTGATTGCAGATTATCAAGGCATTATTGCAGCTAATAATGGGATGTATCGTGCGGATTGGTTTTTACGATTTGCAGGATTAGAGGCATTTCCCCACTATCGAGAAGGCGGACGCCTACAAAACTATGTGGGTGACCTCTCTGAGGGCGCGGTGGAGGTACTTCAGGGTCTGGTGAAAGCGGCGGCTGAGAATCTAGAACGGTTTAACCATCAGCATCTTCAGGACTTAAAAACTCGTGAGGCACAGTTCCGACTGTTGACGTTGCTCACGTTTTTTACCTTAGAAGATCTGGCGATCGACCAAGGAAGCTTATTAGAGAAAGCTTGGCAAGATTGTATTTTCTAATCATGTCACAAAAAATCCCCAGCTCGTCTATCGGATCTACGAGGGGGATTTTTGAGTATAGGGGCTGGAGCGATTTAGTCGTACTGATAAACGACTTTGCCCAAGCGATCGGGATGATTGTAAGTTCGTTCAAAAAAGGCACCTACATCGTTTCCAGTAAAGACCGAATCCACGAAGATATCGAATTTTTTCGCGGTGTAG
>JANMIS010000126.1:0-1318 GCA_031375925.1 Synechococcales cyanobacterium OTE_70_concoct_197_sub | reverse complement strand
GAGAGGGAATGCGAATCCATTCGTCTTCATTCGACCACAGTCCATCAGAATCTCGCCGGCTACTCTTTTGTCGCGAAGGCTGCGGATATCGATGCGATTCTTTCGGTCTGAGACCGTCAACCAGATTGTCGGGGACCGATTGGGCTGGTCCTTATTGCGGATGCCAAGTGGTACACTAATTTGCGAATTACGCTGTACACCGTTGCCGCGGATTCACGGGTGTTGTCTGATTACTGGCAAGCGTTCCTATATGAAAGAAGTCGAAGTTCGCGGTCGGGAAAAACATCTCCAATTTTCTAGGCTGATCCCCTTGAAATCAAATTACCCCAACTTAAGATTTCCTGCTTCTCGATCGATCAGATCGTAAGCGACATTGTTCGTTTTTCATGATTTCGACCGAGCAGTCAGACAGACGAAGCTGTGGTCGAGATTCGAAGTAAATTCCAAAGACATCTACGAGGGAGACAGCGATGGCAAAGAAGAATTCTGGGGCGTTAAAACGCCAGCTTCACGAGTCCGGCGGAGAGGCACTTGAAGCAGCTCAAGCGAAAAAAGCTGGAAATAACTTCGAATGGCATTTTGGTCGAATAACCAGTCTTGGTAGCTACTCAGTTGCTGGAGGAAGAAGCGTATCTATAGCTTGGGAAGGGGGCGGCACCACTTCTCAACAGGGGGATATTAGCGATGATCAATGGGAAATTTTTAAGCTCGCATTTGCGACCACTGGACGAATCGCGATCCTGAGTGGACTACAAGGAGAGGAAGCACTTTACGACTACCGATTCCTAGAGGCGGTTCGTTAGTTCTTTATGGTGACATCTATTTTGACTGAGGGCCTCACCGCATAACTCAATAGTTGTGCGGCGCGCGTTTCGCTTGAGTCTTTCATGTGCATGGTCCGTGCCATGATGTAACATGCGGAGCAGGTAGAGCGCGGGATGCGCGGGCGAAACTTTTTCACAAATGGGGATGGAAATGAAGTTATCTGAAAATTTGAAAGCTTGCGGATTTGAAGGTACACCAGAGAGTTTTCGGTCAAAGTTACTTGAGTCGTTGCGCTCGGATTTTCCGACTTCCACAATTGATGCAGTACTCCGCACGCCAGCGGTTGCGACACGTTTTTGTGAATTCGTTCGCGAGCAATTTCCAAATGCCAATCTACATGACGCCCTTATCTTGGGGACTCTCATGAAGATTAGTCGGCGATATTAGTGTCGTGTGATTTTTATTTGAACGCCTTCGATGGTGTAGCTTTCGTGTCTGCTTGATGATGGGGGATGATTTTTGTGTGTTGCGTTCTTCGGGCAGATTGCAGAAG
>JANMIS010000108.1:0-3299 GCA_031375925.1 Synechococcales cyanobacterium OTE_70_concoct_197_sub | reverse complement strand
CTGCACTCTTGGGCCGGATGCCGTCCGCCGTGGGTTATCAGCCGACCTTGGGTACGGACATGGGTGACTTGCAAGAGCGGATTGCTTCGACGACTGAAGGATCTATCACGTCCATTCAAGCGGTCTACGTACCTGCGGATGACTTGACTGACCCCGCACCTGCAACGACGTTTGCTCACCTTGACGGAACAACGGTACTCTCTCGGAACTTGGCAGCGAAAGGCATTTATCCAGCGGTTGATCCTTTGGATTCGACCTCGACCATGCTTCAGCCATCGATCGTTGGTGCTGAACACTACAACACAGCGCGTGCGGTGCAGTCCACACTACAACGCTACAAGGAACTGCAAGACATTATTGCAATTCTAGGCTTGGACGAACTCTCTGAAGAAGATCGCGTCTTGGTCTACCGTGCCCGTAAGGTTGAGCGTTTCCTATCGCAACCATTCTTCGTCGCAGAAGTATTCACCGGATCGCCTGGTAAGTACGTCTCCCTTGAGAAGACGATCGACGGATTCAAGCGGATTCTTTCCGGTGAATTGGATGACCTACCTGAGCAAGCATTCTACTTGGTTGGTGACATCGACGAAGCGATCGCCAAGGGCCAAAAAATGAAAGATGACAGCAAATAAATCCCAGTGATTTAGCTTGCCTAGGGCTGAAGTAAGAAGTCCATATCTTCCTACTTCAGCCTTCATACTTCATACTTTTAAAGAGGATTTCGCTATGACATTGACCGTTCGCGTCATCGCACCGGATAAGACCGTGTGGAATGCGCCTGCTGAAGAAGTAATTTTGCCAAGTACCACAGGTCAGATGGGAATTCTGTCGGGCCATGCGCCTATGCTGACCGCACTCGAAACCGGAGTGCTGCGCGTGAGAGCGGGTAAAGACTGGACCCCGATCGCCCTAATGGGTGGGTTTGCGGAAGTTGAAAACAATGAAGTGACGATCTTGGTCAATGGGGCTGAGTCGGGTGCTGATATTAATTTAGACGAAGCGCGCGGAAACTTGAGTGAAGCGGAAACTCGCTTTAATAAGGCTCAAAATGGAACCGATCGATCGGAACTCATTCAAGCGACGCAGCAATTTAAGCGCGCTCGGGCGAGAGTTCAGGCGGCGGGCGGAAACGCTTAAAGTCTTGGATTGTGAGTATTGTGACTGATAGAAGAGAGGCGATCGTCTCTCTTTTTTTGTGAATTTTGTTACTCTGTAGAGAGTTGGATTCACCCTTATCAACACCCTCACTAACCTGATCATGATTTTTATCAATCCCAAAACAGACTTTGCATTTAAAAAGATCTTTGGCTCTGATCAAAGCCATCAGATTTTGATCAGCTTTCTCAATGGGATTTTGTATGGCGGTGAGTCAACCATTCAGGATCTCACCATCCTAAATCCTTACCAGGCTCCACGAATTCGAGGAGTCAAGGAAAGCTATCTTGACATCAAAGCAAAGCTCCACAGCGGAGAGAACATCATTGTTGAGATGCAGGTTTTGAATGTGGCAGGGTTTGAAAAGCGGATTCTTTACAACGCAACGAAGTCCTATTCAATGCAGCTCGATAAAGCTAAAAAATATAATGAACTTGATCCCGTCATTGCATTGACCATCACAGATTTTAAGATGTTTGAGGAAATTAAGCATCCGATTTCGCGGTTTGTATTAAAAGAGGAAAACAGCTTAATTGACTACCCAATTTCTGACCTTCAACTAGTCTTCGTAGAGCTACCCAAGTTCACGACGCCATTATCAGACCTGACAACGCTAACAGATAAATGGATTTATTTTATGCAACATGCTCCAGACTTAGAATTTGTTCCAGAGCGAATGGGCGATGTGATTGAGATTCAGCAGGCGTTTGAATTTGCTAACAAAGCGATTCTTACCCGTGATGAATTAGATGAACTAGAACATCAGGCATTCTTTATTCAAGATCAGCAGGGAGCAATTACCTATGCAAGCAATGTCGCTCTAGAGAAAGGACGAAAAGAAGGACAAAAAGAAGGCGCGAGACAGGCAAAGCTGGAAATAGCACGTCAATTGCTCAGTGTGATGGACGATCGGCAGCTTGCAGAAATGACGGGCCTGACGATCGAAGACATTCAGAGCCTGCGATCGTGAACAACTTTGCTTCGGCATCAGAACGGGAATCGATCGTCTTTGGGTCTGCGCGTCCTGGATATGATGATGCAGCAGTAGAGCAATGGATTGAATTCATGCAAACCCAAGAAATTCAACGGGTTTGTTGTTTGCTGTCTGAATCGCAATTATTAAAGTATGTTGATTTGCTCGATCGCTACCGACAGGCATTTGGAACCGATAGGTTTTGCTGGGCACCGATCGAAGATTTTCATGTTGCAGAGATCTCATTAATGCAGCAGAAAATCCTGCCATTCCTTACAGTCGCCGACCAAACCCAGGAACCCGTTGTCGTGCATTGTGCTGGGGGAGTTGGGCGGACGGGGCAGGTTTTGGCGGCTTGGTTGATAGCGGGGCGAGGGTTTTCAAAGCAATCGGCGATCGATACGGTTCGACAAAGGGGTAGAAATCCCTATGAAGCGGTGATTGCTGCGCCCTTCAAGGGTCAAAATCCTTGGGCTGTAGAGGCGGAAATCGATCGGCTTTTTGAATGCTGTCATTTTGCCGTGGACTTCGACTCCGCTCAGCCCGCTAGACTCCACATTGAGGACTGAGCGAGTAGAGGCTTTGATATTTTTGCGCGTTACTTCACCATAGCGCATTACACTTGGTACAAGTGAATTACTAATAAATGACGATCGTTTCCTATGCCTCTTGAGAAGCCACTCGGTTCTGTTACCCAAGGATCCCTCAGCAAAGGTCTTGAAGTCCGCCTCCATGCCGATATTTCCGTTGAAGAAATGCGGGTGGGGAAATTTCTGGTGGTCCATGGGAGCCGATCGCGCTTCTTTTGTATGCTGACGGACGTTGCGTTGGGTACGGGAAGTCAACGAATTTTGTCTAATCCTCCTGACCCAACTGATAGTTTTTTACAGGAAGTGCTTGCGGGGACAGGCACCTATGGAACGATCGAACTTTCGCCAATGCTGATGATTACGGACGATCCCGGTAAGCGTCAGCTCGAAGCCGCTCTCGAAGCAACCCAATCAAAAAAAACAAAAAAACAAAAAAACAATCTCGCGTCTTACCAAGCAAATACCAACGCCGATATTGAACTATTGCCCGTCAAAACTATTCCAAGTCACTTTAGCCAAGTTTATGATGCCAGTGAGCGGGACTTTCGGGCCGTTTTTGGATGGGAAGATGATCCACTGCG
>JANMIS010000100.1:0-5630 GCA_031375925.1 Synechococcales cyanobacterium OTE_70_concoct_197_sub | reverse complement strand
ATATGGTTGCACTGCTTAACACGCGGGACGGCACAAGCAAAAAGAAGCTTACAGAGGCTATAGATCCATTGCTTCACAAGGCGGCGGACACTATCAAACGAATTGGCGTTCAGTCCGATACTCCTTGAGATGTCGCAACTTCATACCCATCGCCACGGTCTTAGCGATCAAGATTGAGTTTGGGCGATGACGGTCAGCTAATTATCCAAAGAGTCGCCATCGCGTCGAGAATCGAAAGAGTTCGCCGAAGTTTGCCGTCCAACGAAAGCGATAGATTCGAAACTCAAGTGTGCTCCAGTCGTTCGTCGGATCGAATGGCCTGCTGCTAGGGGGCACTGGTTGAGTCGGAGCGGGGGGTGGTACCGGAGTATTTGAGATAGGTGGACTCGTTGGTGGTTTCGAGTTGGTACCAAGTTTCGTCGGAGTGGAACTGACACTTGCAGGCGCGTAGATCGACAGTATGGCGTCCACGTCATCTTGATGGAGTGTAATAAAGTACTCATTGGGAGAAACCGATGGGGCGAGAACCGCTGTGCTCTTTTCACTGTGATTGAGGCCCAATGCATGGCCAATCTCGTGCACAGCTACATGAACCAGATCGAAGGCAGACGAGCCCTTTGCGTTTCCAATCTCCCATTTCTCAGAGCTGTCAAATTGAACATCGCCCGCTATGCGTGACGGATTCACGTCCGCGGGAAAGTAGGCTTGTGCTAGAGTTCCGCCCGCACCATCGATCTTGCCAAACGAGATGTCGAGCTGCTTTGCTAGGCCAGGCGTTTTGGATTCGGTAAACCGGATTCCGGCAACTTGGGACCAGGCATCCAACGCGGTTTTGATTGCAGCCGAAACCTCCGCCTTGCTCAACTCGGCCGGTGTATTCGCCAAATAGTAAGTCAATTCCGCACTGCCCGTGCCAGGCCCGTCCCATCCCGCACTTGCGACAGCCATACAGCGTCGCTCCTCTAGAGTCTCGAAACTGCAGATTCGCTTTTCAACCATTCCACTCGCCATGTGTCACCATGTATTTGAGAGACATCCACCCCTCGGCCGGCGGTTTGAGAGCCCAGGTCCACGTTCTCGGGCAGGTACATTTCAGCACGCCATGTTTCCTATAGGGCGAATTACCGAGCCTGTGTTTCAAACTGTTTCCGAAGATTTCTTAAAAACTTGGCGCATTCTATTGCACTGGGTTGGGTCGGTTTACGCATTCTTCATACACTACCTTTCAAAAACATACCCGGATTCAGCGACCTACCCGTTAGACACTTTGCAAACCGACGAAACCATGAACCAAAACTTTACAAATTCGTCACGCATGATTGTCAAAGAAACGCTTCGGACATTCGCATGGGCATACACTCTGGTTATGGCGTGTGCTAGCGAGCCGAGAACGCCTTACGAGAATGCTCCCACTTCATCGGCCATAACCGTTGCGTGGAGTACTGCAATCGCCGGCGGAGACGCATCGGTCGCGATATTAAACGACCGATTGGTTGTCGCATCTATCGACTTCGCACCGGATGGAACCGATGCGCATCGAATCACCTGCTTCAATCGAATCGGCGGTAACATCCTATGGGAACAGGTCTACGCAGAACGCAGTTTCGTTTCTCAAGATATCAGCGATCGGTTTCCAGTTCGGCCTCTCGCCAAACCGATTATCGTCGGTGACTTGGTTATTGTATGTGGTTTCGGTGGTTCGGTACGCTGCCTCAGCCTAGCTGACGGAACCCAATCCTGGTCGATGGACTTGGTTCAGGAACACGGAGCCAATCCAATTCAATATGGTTATGCGTGCAGCCCGTGGTCCGATGGCAAGCAAGTCGTTGTCGCATGCGGTGGCGAACAAGCATTGCTTTTGTCTCTCGACGCCGCGAAGGGAACCTTCCTTTGGAAGTGTGGGACTGGAGTAGCATCGTACACATCGCCAATCTCCTTCCCTATGGCTGAATCGAACTTCGGTGACGTATCTGCGGTAGCGAACCATCTCGTTTATGCGGCCGGCGATGAAGTCATTGGAGTGAACCCGAACAGCGGTAAAATCCTTTGGCAATATTCGTACCCAAAACGTGGCTTAACCAATGCCGTGACTCCCATCGCCGTTGCCAGTGGAAAACTACTGGTCGGCGGTCAAGGCGTCGAAGGCACGAGATTGCTTTCGATCGCAAAGGATGCCGAACGGTTTGTTGTGACCGAGGACTGGCACAATAGCAAAACAACACCCTTCTATTGCAATTGGCTTCAAATGCCGAGCAATTCAAAGTGCGTTATGGGATTCATCGGCAAGACGTTGACGGCATTGGATTGGACAGATGGAAACATCCTATGGCAAAAACGCAATTGGACCGACTGCAATCTGCTCGGTGTTGGAAAACAAGTGATCATCGTGCGAGGTGATGGATTGGTTGGATTGCTGAATGCAAATGAAAAGGGTTTTGAATTGATTGCAGGTGATGACACATGCCAAGATCGAGTTTGGGCGACGCCAGTCTTATTCGATGGGCATCTTTACTTGATCGGACGGAGTCGGCTTGCCTGCATCCCAATCAGCCAGCTGAAAAGCATGACCAACGTGTCGCCAGGAACGGAGGTCACATCCATGGACGCCATGTATGGCAATCAACCGGAACGCATTCGAAAACTAATCGATTTGGCTGCTCAGGACGGCAAGTTTCCATTTGCAGATTACTTGTCGGTAGCATCCGATCGAACCTTGCAGTTGGGCGAAGGTGATTACCGATCCATCTTTGATAACCTTTCGAAGCGTAATGCGATCCAAGTGGCGTTGGAGATTGCAACGGATTGGACGCAACGCTCGCCGCACTCTATCCCTGCATGGGAACGATTTATCGAATTACTGCGAATGGCTGGAAAGGGAGACCTGGCGGATGCCGAAATTCGAGAGAGAATGGTGGATGTGACCATCGAACTAAACGCTCCCCAAGTGGATCCAAAGCCTGAGCGCATCTACGTCACGGGAAATGCTTCGTCTTTGGGGCCATGGAACGCCTCCGCGATCGAACTCAAACTGGATGGTGACGGCAAGTACCGGGCAACGTGCAAACTTCCCCGAGGAGACTTTCAATTCAAGTTCACATGAGGTTCGATGGAGCGAGTGGAAGTTCGGAACGATGGCCGAAGCACATCGAACCGTCGCCATCGAATTACAGTCCCAACAACAATCACCTCAGTCGTGCAAGCTTGGAAGAAGTGAATCACCCTTCATGCCCAGACTTCAAAGCCGTTGGGGTATTCCTCGGTTCCAGTCTTGGACTCCGCATGTGGGGAGTCGCACGGGTTGTAGCAACTTTGCGGCATCTTAAGTACCGGATGTTCAAGCTGTTGATCGGAAAAACGTTGCTTGCGAGGCTGTTCACCTGATCCATCTGGTCGTAGGTCCATTTGTGCACGACTGATTGATTTTACGTTTCGGTTTGAGAACGGGCGAATCGATGTGCTTGTCGGATTTCGCTGTAATTCGGAGAATTCTCGCCAGGAGAGCGGGAGCCTGGTAATCGGAACAGAGCGGACCGGTTTTGCCTGCACAAAACACCTCTTGGCTGAAGAAACTCGATGCGAATCAATCGGTGACCACAATTGTAACCCTATGTCCATTTCCTCAGAAAGCAAAAAGTTTGGGCAAACTTTCTTCGATACTTATGGCCTTGCAGCTGCCAGGATCGCAACAGGCCTTTCTCTAAAACGCGGTCTTTATTTCGATACGCAATGGTTCGGAATGACTCAATTCCGAGCAGAGTACAGCAACCGCGTTCCACTCATGGTACCATTATTGAACCCACATGTGTACTTTGAAAAGTCTGTTACCAACAATGCAGAATCCGTTTAGTCAGTGCTTTGGTCCTCATTCCAATCCATGCCGCTTGTCTCGCGCTCTTGTTCTGGTCGTAGTTGTCTGGCTGTGCGTAACCTCCGTATCGGGCGCATTGGCGATCGACTACGTGATGACGATCGGCGGAGGATACGAGCCGGCGGGCAATCAAGCATCGCTCGAAGCGAACGTGCTTTTTTTTCAACGGCTGGTTGAGGAACAATTTCCAAAGAACACGCAGCACCAAGTGTTTTTTGCTGACGGGTTGGATGCTCAGGCAGACTTGCAAGTTATGGCTCCGAAGTCCGCGGCCGTATCGCCAACCATTGCCTTGCTGGAATCCGCGTTTGCCATAGATCGACCGCGACTAAGCTACCGCAATCATGAGGTTCCAAATGTCCGCGGTCCGCTGAGTCCGAAATCCATTCGAGTTGGATTGGACGAGATTGCTGAGCGACTAACGGATCAAGATCGGCTTTTCGTTTACGTTACCGCTCACGGTAGTCCTGGCCAAAGCAAGGACTCGATGAATACATCGATAACGTGTTGGCGCAAGCAGTCGTTGAGTATGAGGACTTTTTCGGATTGGCTGGACAAACTTCCTAGTCGTGTGCCCGTCGTGTTGGTTATGGCTCAATGCTATTGTGGCGGTTTCGCCAGCACGATGTTTGAAGGGGGGAACATGGACAAAGGACTGGCCAAGGGGGTTCGAGTTGGTTTTTTTGCTCAACGGTTTGATTTACCTGCGGCAGGCTGCAGGCCTGACATCGAAAACGACGAGGAGTATAGCAGTTACTTTTGGGGTGCCTTTATGGGGCGATCGAGATCTGGCAAACTCGCGGAGGGCGTTGACTGTGATAACAACGGACGCGTTTCATTGGATGAGGCACACGCGTTCGCTGTACGCGCAAGCCAGACAATTGACATCCCGCTCAAGACGAGCGATATGTTCCTCAGGCACTATAGCCGCATCGCTGATTACGACTCAACGCAAATCAAAGGCAGTCCATCCGATACGATAAAACGTGACAGCGACGCTTCCAATTTGGATCGTTTCAGCGGACGATTGCAGGACATTGCAAATCTAGGATCCCTTCCACAACGCGTCACCATTGAGACGCTTGCATTGCAACTTGGTCTGCCTCTGGACAGCGAAATCGCAGAGGTGTTCCGCAAAAGCCAATCGCAGTCTGAAACTTTTCAGCAATCCCGGCTTGGTGCAGGTCGCCGTGGCCCGGGCGGCGCACCCAATGGTCGACGCGGACCACGCAATTCTGGACGACGCGATTTCCAAAAAGAAATTGTTGAGAGTTGGCCGGATCTCGTAAATCCCGCAGAATGGAACGAGTTGCGATGGCTCTATGGAAGCGAGGGTGAAAGCATTTTTGAACAACTACGACAGTTACCTAGTTTTGAGGCGTACCGCAAGAGCATGGACGAACGTAGAATTGCAAGCGAGAGATCCTCTGCAGCGGAACTAAAGGATGTACAGTTTAAACGCTTGGTACATACCATGGAAAGCATCTTGCTGGCGCAAAACTTAGCTCGCATGGCCGAACCCGCGATTCTGGAGAGATACAAAGCCATGATTGAGATTGAATCATCGTTGCTCCAACCCTAGATCAGCGAGCGCTCCGCTATTCCTGTTTGATGGCACGCACCCGAATGCGGAATACCGAGGGGGCTTCAGCCATTCCTCCACGAGCGGTTGGCGGTGCGTTACCATCCGAAGTCGTCTTTTTCAAATCTGAAGCCATCTTATTCTTATGGGCTTCAACGAGTCCAAATTCCCATTTCGAGG
>JANMIS010000573.1:0-1120 GCA_031375925.1 Synechococcales cyanobacterium OTE_70_concoct_197_sub | reverse complement strand
ACACCGGTGATTATTGGACGCAATTTCACACACTAAATCTCGCTAATATTCTCCTACAATACGATTTCGGCCTTGCCTCTTGGCTTAGTCGCAAACCCCGCTTGACACCAATCGCGATCGACCGTTGCTTGCCGCTTGCTCCAATCTATCCTTACCCAGGTGGCTCGATCGGCGCGCAGATATTCGCCGATACTTCTAGCCGCTTCATCTTCCAGTTCATCTGCGTCGGTTATTAACCGTAGCCGTCGCGTCAACTCGTATAGAAATCGTTCATTGAGTTCGGCGATTTTGCGATCGGTGATCTCCATCATCGTCCCAGACATCCGGCGGGATGCCCCAGCGGAATCGCACAAACATTGTCCTTTGGTCAGGATCCAGTGATTCATGCCATCTGAGTGAACCGTACGATACTCCTGGACAAATTCACCGCAGTTGCGCTCTGCGGTTGCTAATGCCTCAGCAACTCGCTGGCGATCGTCGGGATACAGTCCTGCGAGATAGCTCTCATAGTTCACGATCGCATCGGTTGAAAGTCCAAACATCTCTTTGCAACGATCGTCCCACACCAATTCCTGCGTCTGGAGATTGAAGTCCCACGTTCCTTGTCCTGAACCCTGAAGTGCAAGCTTGAGCCGTTCTTCACTCGATCGCATTCGATCGTCCGATCGAATGCGATCGTAATCAATACGATTGATGGTCCCTGCATTTTTTGCAATCAGTCCTAGGGCAATGGTGATTAACGACATCGACATCAGCGACATCGCAAAATTCGGGTCGTATAAGTTGGCGTTGAGACCCTGCAAAATCAGCCAACCGATTGCTAAAGGTAATACGATCGCCATCGGAATAAACCGTCTGGCAATGTCACCACCCATTAGATTTGCCGTGAGGGATCGCATCCAGCCACGATCGCTTCTAAGGGCCAACATCCCCACTGCCAACACGCCAAAACAGACCGCCGTATGCAATGCCATCGAGGTCGTCAAAGTGGTGAGTTGATAAAAAACTCGAACATTGTAGGCATAACCCACTACCGCTTGAATCGCATTCATCCCCACAATCAGGGCCAGACTTTTAGCGAGTGCGATCGGGTCTAATCGCGGCTGTGGATGCGACGATG
>JANMIS010000091.1:0-1602 GCA_031375925.1 Synechococcales cyanobacterium OTE_70_concoct_197_sub | reverse complement strand
TTGGTTTATCACTTTAACGACCTAAATCGCATAGAGGTAGAAAAGATGTTAGGACTGAACATGCGGATACAAGATACTCGTGTCTATAAAGATGCGAAAGCGGAGGGCAAGACTGAGGGCCAGACTGAGGAACGCCGATCGATCGTTTTTCTACTCCTTGATCGAAAAGTTGGCAAGCTTCCTGCTCAAACAAAGAAAAAGATTAATGCCCTTAAGTTACCGCAGTTAGAAGCCTTGACGATCGCCCTATTAGAGTTCGAGACTGTTGCAGAGCTTGAAACTTGGTTAAATGCACAGTAGATTTTGAAAAAATGCATAAAAAAAGCGATCGGTCTTAAAAATAAGAGACCGATCGCTTTTTGGTTTAAACCAGATTTAGAAGAAAGACGGCTGATGACGAATCAAATTCAAAAACTCTTCACGGGTTCTCAAATCTTCCTGGAAGCAGCCCACCATAGAACTCGTCACCGTCCAAGAACCAGGCTTCTGAACGCCGCGCATCACCATACACATGTGAGACGCTTCCAACACCACCGCAACCCCACGAGGATTTAGGGCTTCTTGCAAGGCTTTTGCGACCTGGCTGGTGAGACGCTCTTGAACCTGCATTCGACGGGCATACATGTCTACAATCCGAGCGAGTTTGCTCAGTCCCACGACCTTTTGGTTGGGAATGTAGGCGACGTGGGCGCGACCCATGAAGGGCAACATGTGATGCTCACACATGCTGAAGAAGTTGATGTCTCGGACCAAAACCATCTCATTATGGCCTTCATCAAAAATAGCGCCATTGAGCAATTCTTCTAGGGTCTGAGAATAGCCGCCTGTCAGGTATTGCATAGACTTAGCCACACGCTTTGGAGTCTTGAGCAGACCTTCACGATCGGGATCTTCCCCCACCCCAATGATCATTTCGCGTACGGCGGCTTCCATCGAAGCAAAGTAGCTCGCACCGCCATCTTCCCGGTTTACATTGCGGGCCAGTTCAGCTTCCAAGGAGGAATTCAAAATCGAGTCATTTACGATCGTCATGATGGTTTAGGTCCTTTACGGTTGGAAAAGTAAGAGAGATGAATTGAGAATGCTTAGAAGGTTCCGGCATTGGGAAGCAAAACCAACTCTTCTATGACGGCACCTTGGGGCATTTGAGCGGCGTAGAGAATCGAGTTAGCCACAATCTCGGGAGTCAGCATGGCACTGCGATCGAAATCGGCATCCACCGTGTCGGTATCCCAGAGTTCGGTATTGACCGAACCGGGCGACATAGAAATGACCCGAATTCCATGACTACGCTCCTCAGCAGCTAAGGTTTTGGTCAATGCTAAAAGACCAAATTTACTGACGCAGTACAAGCCCCAATTGGGAAATGCTTGGTGTGCGGCGATCGAAGACAAGTTAATGATTGTTCCTTGCTTTTGCGATCGGAGCTTTGGCAGTACGCCTTGAATGACCTGCAACACACTGGTGACGTTCAGATCCATCACTCGTTGCCAATCTGCTAAAGGCGTTTCTAAAAGGCCGTTGGTATAGCCCATTCCCGCACTGTTAATCACAATGTCAAGGCGCGGAAGCTTGGCAACGATCGATGCAACCTTCTCTCGA
>JANMIS010000077.1:0-2138 GCA_031375925.1 Synechococcales cyanobacterium OTE_70_concoct_197_sub | reverse complement strand
GGTGAACTGACCATGGACCTTCAGATCCTTTGGGGATTACGTCACTCCACTTTCCCCTTAAGATTTCGTCTCGCGAATTTCGGATTGCTTCTTGTGCTTGGAGCATGTAGTGAACAGTCTAGATTATCACTACAGTCATCGAACCATCACCAGCATTGCGGAATGGGACAGTTCAGCGTTTGGGTCAGCCATCGAGCTCATTCAATCAAGTTCGAAGAGCACTGAGCGAGGCCGAACCGCAACAAACAACTGTCTCGATCGAAGCCGGCCGCTGGGGCTTCTGGCATTTTGGCGAGTTCACTCAGCAGTACAAATCCTTGTTTCAAGAGCTACCCTCCGAGACGTTGAGAAGCAAGAAACCGCAAACATAAATGATGTCGAGTTGAACGCCGAGGAATTCGCATCTCATTGTTGACATTCGATTGAAACTGAGTTTCGGGAACCTCACTTTAACGCCCTATGCGCCGATCTTATCTGCCATCCAATCTCGACGTTTCCTTCGGAACAAAAAGCAAGAACCAAACTACTCCCGCCACCGCCGCAACCAACGATGATACAAGCACCATGATTTGGGAAAAGTTGATCATCTTTTCATCGCCGTCAAAGGCCAATAGCGAAACAAAGATCGACATCGTGAAGCCAATTCCTGCTAGCATCGCTGCGCCCGACAAATGAGACCAAGTAACCCCCTGCGGCAGTGTACAGAATTTCAGTTGAACCGCCACACTGCAAAACAGCAATATTCCCACCGGCTTGCCGACCGCCAATCCGAAAAAAATCCCCAAGCTATTCGACTGTTTTAGACCTTCGATCCAGTCTCCACCGATGGGAATGCAGGTGTTCACCAAAGCGAATATCGGCAAGACCCCAAACGCCACTGGGAAGTGAAGCCAATGCTGCAAACGAGACGAAGGCGTATGCTCGCTTCCATCTCGAAACGGCAAAGCAAACGCCAGCATCACCCCTGCCAACGTTGCATGAATCCCAGAATGCAACAAACAGAACCATATGCAAACACCACCTACCAAGTAGATCCAAAGCGAGTCGACGTTGTTGCGATTAAATAGACAGAGCCCTAAGAAAATCGCCAGCGTCGCAACAACGTATCCGATCGAGATAGACTTGGTATAGAAGATGGCAATCACGACGACTGCCCCGAGATCGTCTGCGATTGCAAGCGCGGTCAAAAACACTTTCAACGCAAAGGGAACGCGATTGCTTAGTAGTGAAAGCACCCCCAGTGAGAACGCGATATCGGTCGCCATCGGAATACCGGCCCCACGTTGCGACTGCGTTCCGAGAGTAAACGCAAGATGGATCGCGGCTGGCACAATCATGCCGCCAATCGCCGCACAAATGGGCAGCAATGCATTTCGAAAGGAATGCAGCTCGCCAGCATAGATCTCCCGCTCAAGTTCGAGCCCAACCAACAGAAAGAATATCGCCATGAGCCCATCGTTGACCCAGTGTTCCAAGGACATGCCAAGAATCACTTGATGCAGACCATGCGTATAAGTTTCCCCAACCGGAGAATTGGCTATCGCGAGTGCGATCAGCGTAAAAAGGACCAGGACGATCCCGCCAGCGCGTTCGCTTTCGAAGAACTCCTTAAATATTTTGGTTGCGATCATGAGACGAATTGTACACGGCGTCCATTATCAGAGTTGGGACCGATCAAAATGGGCGACTTGCATGGTATTGCCACTACACCACAGTCTTGCTTCCGCGGACAGCCATGGCAGGTCGTCATTCAAGTTGCGTTTCCCTTGATTCCTTCGTCGATCCCAGCGCCGCGGGATCAGTTTTCGGCATCCTCGTGAAGTGCCAGAAAGAGATCGCTCAAAAGCTGACGACCACGCTGCACGGCTGGCGTGATAAAGTCGATGTCAAAATGCCATATCCCAAAACTGGAACGTCCAAAGCCGCAACGGGTTCGCGTATCGCCAAACTGTACCGATTGACCAGCGAAGGGTGACTTTTGGAATGGGCCGGTGCCCCTTTGGCCTCCACGATTGGCTATGATTCCATCTACTGCCTTAATTAGGTCTCACCGCAAATCGAAAATCTAAATCAATGAAACCCATCCTCTTACTCCTCACAGCCCTGATGATCGCGCAGCCGGCCTCGCTGCATGCAAC
>JANMIS010000075.1:0-3057 GCA_031375925.1 Synechococcales cyanobacterium OTE_70_concoct_197_sub | reverse complement strand
GCGAGCTATCCAGTGGCTGAAGCGCCGTTGGAATGGTTTTTGATTGCGGCGGCGGGCGCTTGTCTCATCCCATTTTTTATGTTGATTCGGCTGTATTTGGGCTGGCGGTATGTTCGAGGGCGATTGTTGGACACGAAGATCTTTTATGAAGAGAGTGGCTGGTATGATGGCCAAATCTGGGAGAAGACACCGGATTTTCTCAATCAAGATAGGCTAATTGTGACCTACGAGGTTCAGCCAGTGGTGAAACATCTTCAGCAGGCGATCGTTTTTGCGGGAGGGCATTGTGGAGTCGGTTCACATTGCTCATGCTGTGGTGTGTGACGATCGGGGTCGGGTGCTGTTGACAGCGGGCCAGTCGGAGTATGAGAGCTTTATTCGATCGGCGCTGAAGCCGTTTCAGGCGATCTGTGTGACTTCGACGGGGACGTTGGAACGGTTTAATCTGTCCGATCGGGATTTGGCGATTATTTGCAGTTCTCATCAGGGGACGATGGAGCAGGTGCGTCAGGCGTTTAATATTTTGTGGCGGGCAGACATTGATTCGACGGCGTTGCAATGTCCGATTCCGGCGGGGAAGACCAATGCCTTGGAATATAACTGTTCTGGGAAACATGCCGGGATGCTGGCGGCGGCGAAGCAGATGAGCGTGCCGACGGCGACCTACCTTCAGCGTAACCATCCAGTGCAGCAGTTGATTCTGACTCGGGTGGCGGATTTGTTGAAGATTCCACCAGATGAGTTTATTGTGGCGCGGGATGACTGTGGGGCACCGACCTATTTGATGCAGTTGCGGCAGATGGCTTGGCTGTATGCATTGCTGGGTTCGGGGGAGAGCTTGGATTTGGAGCGGATTGTGCGAGCGATGACGGTGCATCCGGAGCTTGTGGCGGGTGTGGGGGAGTTTGACACAGAGGTGATGCGGCTGACTCAGGGCGAAATTGTGAGTAAGTCCGGGGCCGAGGGAATTCAATGTCTGGGCCGGGTGCGCGAAGGGATGGGCATGGCAATTAAGGTCGTGGATGGTGCGAAGCGGGCGAAGTATGCGACGGCGGTGCATTTGATGCAGCAAATGGGCTGGATTGGTCCTGCGGCGGTGGATGAGTTGACGGAGAAGTTTGTGACGATCGGGTCCTTTAAGCGATTGGAGATTCAGGGTGAGTTGATGTCTTAGGTTTATAATTGAGTTGTTGTTTCAATCTTAGAGGGTAATGCTAATGCCTCATCCTAGACTGAGTGGTGAAGAAATCACGCAACGTGGAAAAGCGTTGTATCGAGATTTCATCCGGGCTAAGGTTGAAACTGCTGACAATATCAGTAAGCTGGTTTCGATCAATATTGAAACGGGCGATTATGAAATTGGTGATGACTTGATTATAACGAGCCGTCGATTGCAGGCAAAACAATCCGATGCGGCGATTTGGACTGAAAGAATCGGGTTCAATGCGGTGTATGCCGTGGGTGGAACCTTACTCAGGGCAGAGCATTGATGCAAGGTTATGTGGTTGGGCTACAAGCCAGAATGGGCATTGTTTTACGCCTTGTTGATTCAGATGTACAGATTGAATGTGTCGTTGATACTGGATTTGAGGGCTTTTTAACATTGCCCTTGGCGACGATCGCTGAACTTTCCTTGCCTTACGCAGGAAGAATTAATGCAAATCTCGCGGATAGCTCTAATGTCTCAACGGAGGTCTACTGGGGCACATTGCTGTGGAATGGTACCGAGAGAGAAATCGCAGTCTTGGGATTGGGGCATCGTCCATTAATTGGAACTGCTTTGCTAGAGGGATATCATTTCAGTGTTGATTTTTGTGATGGCGGTGATGTTCTAGTTGATGATATTTTGTAGAAACTGCTAACGCCCCGATCGTTTATAATTTGACGGAGAAATTTGTGGCGATCGGGTCCTTTAAGCGCTTGGAGATTCAGGGTGAGCTGATGTCTTAGGCGATAGCTACTGATGATGTGAGAGCGGCTGTATGGTGAAAAGGGTGATTTGGATAATCTTGGCAACGTTAATTGGGTGGCCAGTTTGTTTGTTTGCAGCCGTTCAATTTGGAATAATTAATCTTGATCCGAGACATGGCAGTCGTCGATTTAATCCACCTTCGATTGAGATTGCCCGATCGCAACGCCTCTTGGTTAGTCAGCCAATTCTTTCAACCCCTGTAATGCAATGGAAAGGTGTCAAATATTCCATCAGTCAGGTTTGGATTGACCATCTTGTGGATGAAGATGTATTTTTTCGACGATCGGTGTCAGGCCATCGGCTAAAGATTCAGGTGGAAAATTTCGACACAAGAATAGGTGTCAGTTCTTTCGGAAACACTCACATGGTCTGTAATCAAACGATCGAATTCCGATCGACCTTACAAGAAGCTTATAAAACAACGGTATGGGTTGCTGATGTTAGTAAGCCACTTCCTGCATCGTTATCCTGTGAAATTAGAGCTTCTCAATAGCAAATTAAGTATTTTTGATTTTCAGTTTATGATTAATATACAAAATGGAGGACTAATAGTGCCGACGACTATTGATGAAATTTATACTCAGGTAGTCCGAGTTTTACCGCCAGGGGCACGGCTACAACTAGCGACGCTAATTCTGAATAATTTAGCATCGCAAAATGTGGGTGTTGTTGATGATAGTGATACTTGGACAGAGGAAGACATCTCTGATTTATCAAAGTTCTCTTTACAATATGCAGCAACCCTTTATCCAGACGATGAGGAGTTGATTTAATGAATTTTGAAGCGGGGGATGTGGTTGCAGTTGACTTCCCTGGAGTGAATGGGATCAAGCGGCGTCCTGCGGTAGTTTTGTCTTCGACAACCTATCACACAAATCGTCCTGACGTTATTGTCGGATTGCTAACGAGTCAGTCAGGCTCTCTGGGTGTCACTGACTATATCCTTCAAGACTGGAAAGATGCAAGGTTGAAAGTTTCGTCAGTTTTCCGATGTTTTATTGCGACATTACCGCCCTCGGCAAATTTTATTTGTGTTGGGCGATTATCCGATCGGGATTGGAAGGGGGTTTGTGCTTGTGTAAGGG
>JANMIS010000048.1:0-2388 GCA_031375925.1 Synechococcales cyanobacterium OTE_70_concoct_197_sub | reverse complement strand
TGAGAACAGATTGAGCGTTGCTTGTCGTCAACGGAGAGGGAGCTAGTGACGCAGCAGCATTAAAAGATAAAAGAGTCATGTGACAGGTTTCCTCTGAAAATTGTATAAAAATTACATTAGAAAATGAAGGCACACATTAGTTCCTGACTCAGGAGAAATATAGCTTATCCAGAATCAAAAACGCCATGAATAGCATCATTTCTTTATCCGTATATTCACTTACATATTTTTAGTTGCAAGTTCGTGAAATATATCGATGTTGCAGAATATAACTCATCCAGATGAGATTGATCCAATACATTGATCCAATCCAAAGAGCGAGGGTGAGTATCTGAGTATACTTACCCTCGCTCTTTGGAAGCTTATTTCTAAGAGGACTTATTCGAGCAGACTTCTCAGCATCCAGGCATTCTTCTCGTGGAGCGTCATGCGTTGGGTTAGAAGGTCAGCGGTGGGTTCATCGTGAACTTCTGAAGCACTGGGAAAGAGCGATCGTGCAGTGCGGACGACAGCTTCTTGACCCTCGACCAAAAGTTGAATCATTTCTGTCGCTTTGGGGACGCCAACAGTCTCGGGAATCGAGGTGAGCTTTGCATATTCGCTGTAGGTGGCAGGTGCAGGATAGCCTAAGGCTCGAATCCGTTCTGCAATTAGGTCTACGGCCAGCGATAACTCCATGTACTGGGCTTCAAACATCAGATGCAAGGTGTTGAACATTGGTCCTGTGACGTTCCAATGGAAATTGTGAGTTTTGAGGTAAAGGGTGTAGGTGTCTGCGAGGAGACGGGACAGACCTTGGGCAATTTCTTCGCGCGAGGCGGGCGCAATGCCAATGTCAATTTGTGGCAGTTCGGTTTTGGATGATTCAGCTGATTCACTCAATTTTTTCTTGCCCATGATCAATACCTTCCTCTAAAATCCTGTCTAGTTTACCATAGCCTTACTCATAGTCGTTATGATTATGGATTAGTAGGATTGATTAGATTGGCTTGGCGATTCGAGGGCTGGGTGAGGGCGAGTTCTTCCTTTAGAGTTTGTTGGTAGATTTGAGGGAGACTAGCGCTCATGTCATTGGTTTCGATGCCGTAGCCGAGGCTGGTCCAGGTGGGGGAGAGCTTGCTAAGAACGGTGCTGATTTGGCCCGATCGCAGAAGCTGGCTGAGGTCTGCGTTCCAAGCTTTGGGGTCGCTGAGCCAGCGGTAGGTGACGACATCTTGGTAATGAGGTTCAAAGCTGTAGTGCTGCCAGAGCCAGAGTCCCTGTGCCCCGGGGTGATACTTTTTGGATTGCTCCTGCCAAGTGGTGGTGATGAATTGATAGCGTCCGGCGGCGGTGGAGCAGTTGCCGAGGTTAGGGCCGACGGAGATGGTGATGCATCGATCGGGATGTTGGGTCAGGTCTTGGGTGCGGCTGCCGCCGTAGATGACGCTGTAGGGATTGGTGACGTTGGATTCGCTGGCGGAGATGGTGCGCATGAGGGCGCGAATGTAGGGATCGCCGCCTTCCATAGCGAGGGGAGCCTGTGCGCCTTTGAGTTCGGTGTTGAACCAGGGAAGCTTTTGCCCGGTGCGGAGATTCATCAAAATGTACACCAACCATAAAATGATGGTGCAATGGGTGAGAAATTTTCCGAGGGTGTAGGTTTCTTCTTTGGCGGCCATATCCATTTCTGCGCGAAGAACAATCGATCGTTGCAGCAGGCTATCTCGAAGCACTGGAAAACTATTGTGCATTGAAGCCAAACGAATGGGAGATAATCTGCGGATTTCTCCAATTTTTAGTTTGAGCATTCGCTGCGATCGGGTCTTGGAAGACGATTTTGGTTTCGATGACCTCCGATCGGTCGTAGACCATCGTAGTTTGGCGATTGGGGACTGCTGCCTGGGCATTGTACTTCAGTTTTAAGGGCTGTCGCATTTATTTGAGTCAACCAGATTGACATATCTTTCAATACAAATACTCCATCCTTGCTACGCTCAATCAATCTCAGCCAAGAGTCCATACCATTGGTCTAGGCCGATCGATGGATTGTGGGTGCTGCGTTTAGGAGGGTTTGGGTGTAAATGTGTTTGGGATGGTCAAAAATGGTAGATGTCCAGTCAATCTCGATAATTTTACCTTGATACATGACGGCAATTCGATCGCAGAAGAATTTTGCAACCCAGAGGTCGTGGGTGATGAAAAGGTAGGTGAGTTCAAACTCTGCTTTGAGGTCTTGCATGAGGTCTAGAACCTGGGTGCGGACGGTGGCGTCGAGCATGCTAACGGGTTCGTCGCAGATGATGAGCTTGGGCCTTGTGATGAGGGCACGGGCAATGGCGACTCGCTGCTGCTGACCGCCAGAGAGTTGGTTCGGGTAGCGGTTCATGTAGATTTTTGGGTCGAGTC
>JANMIS010000011.1:0-1664 GCA_031375925.1 Synechococcales cyanobacterium OTE_70_concoct_197_sub | reverse complement strand
ACTTTAGACAGGGAAGAGCGGTGATAATCCCTGGCAATCAATCTCTGAAGAAAGAGATTATGTAATCTACGCAGGTGATTTCTCGGACATGAGTCGCGCGTGGGGACGATCGTGGAGGATGAAATAGTTCTGTACGGTCGCCTTTCACGTCCAACCTCAGCCTCACATTGTCTCATTGTGATGAGATATTCAATTTGGGCAGCCAATCTTAATTTGTGAAGGGTAAACTGTAACTATATAGTTATTTCCACCCATCGGCTTGGCAGCATGAAGACCCCTTCCTCAATCTCTAGTTCTTACAAGTTTCCTTTAATTCCAACCCCTACCCCTAGAAAGAAGGTCGGCGTGGCAAAGGTGCTGTTGGGAATTGTGCTAAGTCAGGCGATCGGTCTGGGAATGCCGTTGCTCAGTTCACCCGCGATGGCTCAGAAAGCATCTTTAAGCTATAGCGAACTGATTCAGAAGACTAAAAAAGAAGAAGTTGAGCGTGTCGAAATTAACGATATTCAGAAAACCGCCAAGGTTTACCTTAAAAACAGTGCTCGCCGGGATGCGAACGGTGCCAAACAGGATCAGCCGATCGAAGTAATGCTGTTCTCGGACTCAAATACGGAACTACTCACCACTTTGCAGGACTTTAAGGTTCCTGTGGAAGTGAAAAATAATGCAGAAAGTGCCGCTTTCATGGGGATGCTGATGCAGCTTTTGATTGTGATGTTCTTGATTGGGGGATTGATGCTGATCTTAAAGCGATCGGCCAATGCTCCTGGTGGCCCTGGGCAGGCCATGAGCTTCGGCAAGTCTAAGGCGCGCTTTCAGATGGATGCCAAAACGGGTGTGATGTTTGACGATGTGGCAGGCATTGAAGAAGCCAAGGAAGAACTTCAGGAAGTCGTAACTTTCCTAAAGCAACCCGAGAAGTTTACGACGGTGGGGGCAAAAATCCCTAAGGGCGTGCTGCTAATCGGCCCTCCCGGAACAGGGAAGACGTTGCTGGCCAAGGCAATCGCCGGAGAGGCGGGCGTACCCTTCTTCAGTATTTCAGGTTCGGAGTTTGTGGAAATGTTCGTCGGCGTTGGCGCGTCTCGGGTTCGTGACCTCTTTAAGAAAGCCAAAGAAAATGCACCTTGCATCATCTTTATTGACGAGATTGATGCCGTCGGTCGTCAGCGCGGGGTCGGCATTGGGGGTGGAAACGATGAGCGGGAACAAACCCTAAATCAAATGCTGACGGAGATGGATGGCTTTGAGGGCAATTCTGGAGTGATCGTGATTGCAGCGACGAACCGGGCCGATGTGTTGGATCAGGCATTATTGAGACCGGGACGCTTCGATCGGCAGATTAATGTGGACTTGCCTACTTTTAGTGGTCGATTGGGGATTTTGGAAGTTCATGCGAAGACCAAGAAGATCGCTGAAGGTGTCTCTATGGAAGCGATCGCTCGTCGGACCCCTGGCTTTTCCGGCGCAGACTTGGCTAACCTCCTCAATGAAGCGGCCATCTTAACGGCTCGGCGGCGCTTGGAAGAAGTGACCATGCAAGAAGTTGAAGATGCGATCGATCGGATTACGATCGGACTCAGCATGAATCCCTTACTCGACAGTAAGAAAAAACGTATGACGGCTTATCACGAAGTTGGCCATGCCTTACTCACCACGCTGCT
>JANMIS010001072.1:0-1959 GCA_031375925.1 Synechococcales cyanobacterium OTE_70_concoct_197_sub | reverse complement strand
GCTGTGACGAATGGCACTAATTTGTTAGTCGAACCCAAAGCTGAATATCACTTGCAATATAAAGTTGTGAATCTGGCTGATCCGACGATCGACCTTCCGAAAGCCAAGGGCAAGCAATCCCAAACCGTAGTCCTAGCAGGTGGATGTTTCTGGGGATTAGAAGGGGTCTTTGAAAAGCTCAAAGGAGTGACGAACGTGGTCTCTGGCTATTCCGGTGGCAAACAAGAGACGGCAATGTATGACATTGTTTCGACGGGGAAAACGGGCCATGCCGAATCGGTCGAAATTACCTACGATCCAGAACAGATTTCCTATGGTCAGCTTTTGAAAATCTTTTTTGCGGTAGCCCACGATCCGACTCAGCGCGATCGTCAAGGGAATGACATTGGACCTGAATACCGATCGGCTATTTTCTTTGCAAATGTAGAGGAACAAAAGGTGGCGCAGGCATATATTGAAAAATTAAATCAATCGAAGGTGTTTGATCAATCGATCGCAACTCAGTTGACGAAGCTCGATCGCTTTTATCCAGCGGAGTCTTATCACCAAGACTTTATGCAGCGAAATCCTTCCTATCCTTACGTTGTGGTTCATGATTTGCCGAAGCTTGAACGATTGAAGCAGCAGTTTCCACAATTAACTAAGTCTTGATCACGATTAACCATAGCCCATCCCTCTCAGCTCTCTTAATCTTGATTAGGCGATCGATAGAATCCTGCCAAATCTAATAACGGTGCAACGACAACGAGTTTGACAGTTTCTTCAATTAAGAGACGCGATCGAAGTTGATCGAGGAAATTTTCTTTTACCCGTTGCAGGGCGATCGTTTCCAGTTCGGAAAGGGGTGGGAGAGATTCCTTGGCTTCTGCAAAGAAAGACGAGTCGGTCGATCGGTGCAGCGAGAAGCGCTCCTCTAGGTCCACCAACGTTAATTCGCTTGCCTTTAAAAGGGGTGCCATAGGAAAGTTCTATGCAATCAGAGTGGCTTCAATGTAGCACAGAGCCTTTTGTTCCTTCTCCTGATGAGGAGAAGGATGGGGGCACTAGCCGATCGTCGCCAAAATGTCCGTCGCATGAGTTTCCGTATTCACCGTCTCATAGACCTGGGAAATCTTCCCCGCATCAATCACAAACGTCACCCGTTGCGCGTACTTAAATCCATTGCGTTCCCCCGCGACTCCGTAAGCCGTCGTAATCGCCCCATCCGTATCCGCCAACAGCGGGAAAGGCAGACTGAACTTACTGGTGAACGCTTGGTGAGACGCTTCATTATCCATGCTCACCCCAAACACCGTAATCCCCTGACTGGTGTACTGCTCGTAATTATCCCGGAAACTACAAGCTTCTTTCGTGCAACCCGGCGTATCGTCCTTCGGATAAAAATAGATTACGACCCGCTTTTCAGCATAATCTGCCCACCGAACGGTATTGCCTTGGGTATCTTTTACAGTGAAGTCAGGAGCCACTGAACCAACGGATAAAGCCATAAAAATGTCCAAAAGTGAAAAGGTTTCCGATCTAGATTGTACCTTGCTCACCACAGAATCCCTCGACCTAACCTGCTCCTAGATTCAGACGATCCTGTACTCTAAGTAAAGAATCATTTACTGGCATCATTAATCTCTCATGATTCATAACTTCCTCCAGCCGCTCCGAGACAAACTAGGACCCGTCATCCTGCTGTCCGTAATGTTAATTCAACTCTGCATTCTCCCGGCCCAAGCCACAAACATCTACGACGTCCCGGATTTTGAAGAAAATGCCCATGTTGTAGACCAAGCTGAAGTCCTCAGCCGAGCCACCGAAGGGAAGATCAATACTGATTTTCGCGCGCTGGAAGAAACTGCTGGACAAGAGACTTACATTGTCACCATCCGCCGTCTGGACTACGACGTGACGATCGAAAAGTTCACCCAAGACCTCTTTCAACGCTGGTTCCCCACCCCTGAAGACCAAAAC
>JANMIS010001069.1:0-4612 GCA_031375925.1 Synechococcales cyanobacterium OTE_70_concoct_197_sub | reverse complement strand
CGGCATTGGCCATCTCGGCGAAGCACAACAAACAGACCAGCCCCGCTACATCCACCAACGCAGCAGCACCAGCGGCAAATCTTTCCTGCAAAATCTGCTCGGTCAGTTCACTCAACTCAAACAAAAATACAGCGGCCAATTCCGCTTCAAAGTTCTCGGCACCGATGAAAACTTCCTAGTCTGCGATCGAAGCTACGCGATCCTTGGTTTCCAACTCATGCACCTTCAAAGTAGCGCCTTCCCCCGCGTTGCCGTCGGACTGAAGACCACCGACCTAGATGTCATGCAAAGCCTCAACGATCGCTTTGAAAATCCTATTCTGAGCGACACCGATGCAGAAGCCTATTTCAATCGAGCCTTAACGCGCTACGAACTCGGCGACCAGCAAGGCGCGATCGCAGACTACACCCAAGTGATCGCCATCAATGCCGACCATGACATTGCCTACAACAATCGCGGTCTCGTTCGCTACGAACTTGGCAAAAAAGACGCTGCCGTCGCCGATCTCAACCGCGCTATTTTGGTTAATCCCTGCAACAGCATGGCCTACTGCAACCGAGGCATCATCCGAGCGGAACTCGGCAACCCCATGGGCGCGATTGAAGACTATAGCTATGCGGTTCACGCCGATTCTAACTGCACCCCAGCCTACTTCCAACGCGGTCTATCCCGATCGCAGATGGGCAACAAAATGGGCGCTGTGGAAGATTTTAGTCAAGTGATTGAACTGAATGATCAAGATGCTTCGGCCTACTTCTATCGTGGCATGGCTCGGACCAAGCTGGGCGATCGGATCGGTGCCATTCGCGACCTAAAAGAATCTGCAAAGCTCTTTCAAACTCAAGGTCACACCAGCAGTCACCAGCAAGCCCTCAGCGCCATTAGCCAACTTCAGAAGTCTCTTGTTATTGATGGTGCGTTAGATAATGTTAGTCATAACAACAACGTCATCCGCATTGGATAATCTTTCAACTTTTAATTGGGGTCAAGTGGAGCTGTTGATCGGAGCAGAAAGTTCTCATCCAAACATTGAAAAACTGTAAAAGGAGATTCGATTGGGAATGTCTCAAGGCTCAACCCTGTCTCATCCGAAGCTTCCCGTCGAGCCTGCGCATAGCAAGTCTCGAACTGTTCATCTAAGTAATTCCGCAAGCTCGGGCTATCCGCCAAAATTTCCGCCAACCGAATCCGATGTTCCCGAATCGTCACGAGCCACGATCGCGATTGTTTCTCCGGCTGAAAAGCATATTTCAACAAATGCATCAAAATCACACGCACGTTGCTTGTTAACGATCGCTTTTCCCGCCGACTCATATCATCCAACTCATCAATCAAATTCTCTAGGTCTACTGCTCCAAACTGTTGATCGCGCAACTGTTTCGCTGTCTGCTCCGCCCAAGCGGCGTAGTCCCGATCGTAGGAACGGTCATTGTTCGAATGAGTGGTCTGTGTGTCGTCTTGAATCAGTGTCATCGCTTTGTTCCCATTGCGGTTCACTTTTCTATGGTAGCAGTAACTCTAGCCCACGATCGCCGCTCTAAGCTAAAGTGGAATCGTGATGATAGTTGTATGGCATTCGATCGGCGGACTCACAGAATCAATCTATTAACTAAAATCTATTAAATTAAAATCTATTAACTAAAGAGGAGTGCAAGCTGGACTTCTTCTTGACCCCAACCTTCATGGTGCAATAGCCAACGTTTACGATCGAGTCCTCCTGCATAGCCTGTCAATTTCCCGTTTGCCCCAATCACACGATGACAGGGTAAAACAATTGAAATGGGATTGAGTGAATTGGTCATACCCACCGCCCGAGCCGACTTGGGCTTTTTTAATAAATCAGCTAATTGCCCATAGGTAATCGTTTTCCCCGGTGGGATCGATCGTAAATTCAACCATACTTCCCGCTGAAAATCTGTGCCGCCAGGATTGACTGGAATCGCATCGATCGCATCCAACTTGCCTTCAAAATAGGCCTGCAACCGATCGCTCACGCCCAAAGGATTGCGCTTTGGGATGAGTTTAAAACTCGGGTATTGCTTTGTGAGTAGCTCATGCATTCGAGCCTCGTAGTTTTCAAAATCCACCGCACAAATGGCCGTCCCATCCGATACGACCAAAACAGTCCCGATTTCTGACGAGATCCGATCGATCCATAACTCTACGACAGCATCATTCATAATTTACCCACACATAGCCTGATCCAAGTTTAACCGGAATGGTCATCACAAAGGCCGTTCCCTAAGGCGACGAGGGCTTTGGGCCATAAGTCATGAAACCCTAGTACGCCTTGATCTGCACTCGCTCTCACAAGGGAGCTTCCATCGTTATTCTCAAGCAAGTCACACAAAACCCGGATCAGGTTTACGCGGCTGCGCCCAAACCAGCTAGAATAATCACCTGTATATTTGTTAAGATTTTCCTACCTCTTACTTAGGTCCCTATGTCTCTTCCCATTCGGAACGTTGCAATTATCGCGCACGTTGATCACGGTAAAACGACCCTCGTCGATGCTCTGCTAAAACAAGCGGGTACATTCCGTGAAAATGAAGAAGTCCCAGATTGCGTGATGGATTCCAACGATCTAGAGCGGGAACGGGGCATCACGATTTTGTCTAAGAACACGGCAGTCCGTTACAAAGACACATTAATTAATATTGTAGATACTCCCGGACACGCGGACTTCGGCGGCGAAGTTGAGCGCGTACTGGGAATGGTGGATGGCTGTCTGTTGATTGTGGATGCTAATGAAGGCCCCATGCCCCAGACGCGCTTTGTGTTGAAAAAGGCCCTGGAAAAAGGGTTGCGTCCGATCGTCTTCGTCAACAAAATCGATCGCGTCCGCCTCGATCCCCACAGCGCTGTAGATAAAGTTCTGGATTTATTTCTAGAACTCGGCGCTGATGATGACCAGTGCGATTTCAAATACCTGTTCGGGTCGGGTCTCGGCGGATTTGCGAAAGATACCACTGAAGAAGAATCCGACAGTATGACACCGCTCTTTGAGGCGATTTTGCGTCACGTTCCACCTCCAGTTGGAGACAAAACCAAGCCGTTACAGTTGCAAGTGACGACGATCGACTACTCCGAGTATCTCGGTCGAATTGTGATTGGTAAAATTCATAACGGTACGATTCGATCGGGTCAGCAAGCGGCCTTAGTTCAAGATGGCGGCAAGATTGTCAGAGGCAAAATCTCGAAGCTCATGGGCTTTGATGGATTGCGTCGGATTGAAGTCGAAGAACTCACCGCAGGGAACTTGGTCGCCGTCGCTGGGTTTGCTGATGCCAACATTGGGGAAACGATTACCGATCCCGATGATCCCCAAGCATTGCCCATGATCCGCGTCGATGAACCGACGTTACAAATGACCTTTATGGTCAATGACTCACCCTTTGCGGGTAAGGAAGGCAAGTTCGTCACCTCGCGTCAGATTCGCGATCGGTTGATGAAAGAGCTTCAAACCAACGTTGCATTGCGCGTCGATGAAACTGATTCGCCTGATAAATTCGCAGTAGCTGGACGTGGGGAATTGCACCTCGGTATCTTGATTGAAACCATGCGTCGTGAAGGTTACGAGTTCCAAGTGTCACAGCCTCAGGTGATTTACCGTGAACTGAACGGCAAAAACTGTGAGCCGTTTGAATTGCTTGCCGTGGATGTACCCGATGAAGCCGTGGGTTCGATCATTGAGAAGCTAGGCACTCGCAAAGCTGAAATGACCAACATGGAAGCGAATGGCAGTGGCCGGACTGTTCTAGAATTTGTCGTTGCAGCGCGTGGATTGATTGGGTTCCGTGGGGACTTCATTCGCATGACGCGTGGTGAAGGCATCATGAACCACAGCTTCTTGGATTACCGTCCAACGATCGGTGAAATCCAAGCCCGCTACAACGGCGTAATCACGTCCCTCGAAGAAGGAACAGCGACGTTCTACTCTTTGATGAACGCAGAAGATCGCGGCATGTTCTTCATCAAGCCCACGACGAAAGTTTACAAAGGCATGATCATCGGCGAACACAACCGTCCTCAAGATCTCGAACTCAACGTTTGCAAATCCAAGCAGCTAACCAACCACCGAGCATCCGGCGGTGAAGAAACGGTGCAACTCAAAGCCCCCCAAGAAATGAACTTGGAACGCGCCCTAGAGTACATCGGTTCCGACGAGCTATTGGAAATCACGCCGGAGTCGGTGCGGTTACGCAAGCTCGATAAGAAGCGGGTGATGGCGGGTAAGAAGTAAGCGATCGTTCAAAAGACGATCAATCATTAAAAAAGGAGGTTCTACTGTAGAGCCTCCTTTTTTAATGGCAAGGCATTCCGGTTCTTGCGACAGATTCACTCCTGACGGCTGAAGCATAACTGTATGGGGATCTCTAATCTTTTACGGAAGCATGTTCTCAGTCGATCGGTCATATAATAAACGAGTCGCCTACTCATCTGAATTGCTATGTCTATCCTTGATGATATTTACAATGCGTTCAACCCGATGCCATTGCCTGCGGGAGCGCCTCAGTATGTAGATTTTCGATCGGTTCGGGGTGGCAGTGATATTTTGATCGAGTTGGGGCAAAAGATTCGTCGATCGAGTGAGCCGACTTGTCAGTTGTTC
>JANMIS010001057.1:0-2773 GCA_031375925.1 Synechococcales cyanobacterium OTE_70_concoct_197_sub | reverse complement strand
GATATGGTGATTCCGGATCAGTTCATCGATCGGACCCGCGATCGGATCTCGACTTTTTTTGGCAATGGAATTGTTGCTCACATTACCTTTGGTGATCCGGTTTGCCCTAAATTAGCTTCTGTTTTAGTTGATTCGGCCAAGAAGCTAGACTTGGGTGGAATTGAGGTTCATGCGGGTGGAACTTACGTCTGCATGGAAGGCCCTGCATTCTCCACTAAAGCGGAGTCAAATCTTTACCGCAGTTGGGGCGCGACGATTATTGGTATGACCAATCTTCAGGAGGCCAAGCTTGCCCGTGAAGCAGAAATTGCCTATGCGACCTTGGCATTGGTGACGGATTATGATTGCTGGCATTCCGACCATGAAAGCGTGACGGTTGAGATGGTCATTGCAAACCTCCATAAAAATGCAACGAACGCGCAAGAGGTGATCAAGGAAGCGGTCCGTCGTGTTACGGCAGATCCTTTCGAATCGGAAGCGCATTCCGCTTTAAAGTACGCGGTTTTGACGCCCATGGATAAGGTCTCAGCAACGACCCGTCAAAATCTGGATTTATTGCTGAAAAAGTACTTTTAGCAAATGGGGATTTGATTCTAATAATTCTAAGAATTGAGGTGATTTCTAAAAATAAACATGATTCTTTGGGGCTTGAGTCAACAGTGACACTTCGGAAAGAGGACTAGGAAACATTGGGGAGCGATTCGATCGCTCTCATACTAAAAGAGTGAAGAAAAAACTTCACCTTCCCAATCTTCCCCACGTTTAGGGGTACCTGCAATGAAATTCCGCTTAATTCCCGCTTTTATGACGGTTTGTGCAACTCTCCCTCTGCTGGTCTCTAATGTTCAGGCGCAAGCGGTAGCTTCGGTTAACAGTGCTAGCCCTGTGGTCACACTGCAAGGCACCGCAGGGTCAGCAACTTGTGGCACCGTCGCGATCGACAAACCTCAACACACTATCGATGTGACCGAAGATAGCGATCGTCGCTTCCGGGTGAAAGGAGACAGTGAAACCACCCTACTGCTGATTAATGGTCAAGGTAAACGTTTCTGTGTCCAAACCGATAGCTACTCCAATGGAGAAGCCGAACTGACAGGGCGCTGGACCCGTGGAACCTATCGAGTCTTTGTGGGTAGTAAAAGCGCTTCTAAGCCAGCCTACAAGCTCTCGATACTACCCCTCAGCTAGTTTACATTTCCAGCCTTTTCAAACGTGGGTGAAAACTTGATAAAAAATAGCGCCTCGATCGTAAGCCAAGAATTCGATCGAAGCGCTATTTTCAATTGGGTTGGACAGATCAGCTTCAATTTTAAAAAACGGGATATTCAACCAAGAAGGGCTGCCCCAAGACTTTGACACGAGCGATGATTTCAGACGTGGCGGTGTCCTTCCGACATATGCTGTCAATCACACTTTCCCGTAGCAGTTGATCAACCCGGGTATCCTCTAATGACGAATAAGCCAGAATTTGCACGCCAGGGCAAAGACTTTTAATCTCACTCGCCGCTGTCATGCCATCTAGGACGGGCATTTGAAGATCCAGAATAACAACGTCAGGGTTGTACTCCATGGCATATCGAATAGCTTCAAGACCGTTAGTGGCGATCGCCACTAACTCAATGCCTAAGTGACTCTTCAGCGCAAGCTTAAGAGAAAAACGGGTTAATTCATGATCATCGGCGACTAAAACACGAAGCACAGGACGCTCACAGGAAATCGTTAACACTCTAGGTAGACCCAATCGACACATGCCTACAGTTTAGTTCGGAGCTTCGGGGTTGGTCTTCTACCTGAAGGATTAGGCTAGGAAAGAGATCGAAGATGGGTTGTCTGCGTATCACGGAGGTATTTACCTCTGAGGGACACTTTACTCTGCTAATGTTTCCCAATAAATTCAGGATAATCACCCGCCATTGCATTGGTCTCGCTTGCTATCCAAAATTAATTTGCTCGTTTTCTACGGAACTGCCGCTTAGATTTCGATCGCCCTAAAAGGAAAAATGCGGGTTTTTACTTAAAATAAAAACCCGCACCTATTAGTGACCTCTGAAATCTCTGCACTGCGAATATCTTACCTAAGAAAGATAGATGCTTTAGATGTTGAAAAAGATGCTTCAGACCCAATCTTTGAGCAGTGCTTGGCGGCGAGGGTGGCGCAGCTTTCGCATCGCTTTCGCTTGGATTTGGCGGACCCGCTCTCTGGAGAGATCGTAAATTTTGCCAATTTCGGTCAGAGTGTAGTGCTGTCCATCTTCTAGGCCGTAGCGCAATCGAATGATTTCCCGTTCGCGATCGCTGAGGTGATCCAGAACTGAATTTAGCCGATCGCTGAGTAGCTTACGATCGAGATTTTCATTGGGCGCGATGTTATCGGAATCTTCAATCAGCTGCATGAGTTCTGTATCTTCGTCTTTGCCGACCCAAGCGTGAAGAGAGAGCGTGCGTTGACTGACATCAAGGACTTGATCGAGTTTGTCTTCATCCATGTCCAAGGCGGCGGCGAGTTCTTGCTTGGTGGGGCGACGGCCAAATTCTTGGGAAAGGGTCTGGCGAACTTTCCGGACTTGGTTTAGCTTTTCCACCATGTGGACGGGGAGCCGGACGGTGCGAGACTGGGAGGCGATCGCACGGGTGATGCCTTGACGGATCCACCAGTAGGCATAGGTCGAGAATTTGTACCCACGCTCGTAGTCAAACTTTTCAGCGGCGCGCATTAGCCCCATGGATCCTTCAAGGCATCACCCGTGCGATCGCTTCCCAGTCTCGCACCGTC
>JANMIS010000886.1:0-1565 GCA_031375925.1 Synechococcales cyanobacterium OTE_70_concoct_197_sub | reverse complement strand
AATATGTTCGACGCTTCGAATCGCCAAACTTGCCGAGTAAGGCAGTCTACAACCAGTACACCACTCCATGCTCTGACGACGCTCAATGATCCTACCTGGGTCGAGGCGGCTCGCGTCTTGGCCGAGAAAAGCATGCAGCATTCGTCCTCGGTGACGGATCAAATAACATTTGCTTTCCGAAATGTATTGGGTCGATTGCCCCGCGAACGAGACTTAGTGAGTTTGCAGAACGCGTTGCAAAAGCAGCTAGCCTTTTATACCAGCGAGCCAGCATCGGCGCAAGCGTTTGTTGAGGTGGGAACGGCAGTTCGCGATAAGTCCTTGGACCTAGCAAACCATGCTGCACTCTCCGCCGTTTGCTTGGCCATCCTAAACTTAGATGAAACGATGACACGAGAGTAAAGCGACGCAAATGGAACATCTATTTCAGCAAAATATGGCTCGAGTCAATCGCCGTCAGTTATTTGGATCGGCTGCAAGTGGTGTCGGTGTTGCCGCGCTGGCTTCGCTGCTTGGTGGAGAATCGCTTGCCGATGGTCCAACAATCGATGCCTCCAAGCCTCGAGGGCAAAGTAACGGCTTACCTGACTTGCCACACCATCTTGCCAAGGCGAAACGGGTTGTATTGTTATGGCAAGGCGGAGGCCCTTCGCACGTCGATCTTTTTGATCACAAACCGACTCTTCAAGAGATGGTTGGCAAGGATATCCCAGACTCCATTCGCGGATCAACGCGGCTGTCTACTATGTCGAGCGGCTACGGCAAATGGCCCTGCGTGCCTGCGATCAAGCCCTTTCAAAACAATGGCCAGTCCGGTATTCCGTTGAGTACGATGCTTCCGAAGATTGGTGGAATCGCCGACGAGTTGACCTTGATCAAATCGATGCATACCGAAGCAGTAAACCATGCACCGGGTGTTACATTCTTTCTGACCGGTTCCCAAGTTCCCGGCCGGCCAAGCATGGGGTCTTGGCTTTCGTATGGTCTTGGCAGTGAGACCGAAAACCTGCCGACCTTCGTGGTAATGACATCGAGCGACAAGACCAAGACATGCGGGCAATTGTTCTTTGACTACTATTGGGGAAGCGGTTTCTTGCCGAGCCGCTTTCAAGGTGTTCGTTTCCGGAACACAGGCGATCTCGTTCCATACCTTGCAAACCCCGCTGGTGTGAGTCCTGCTGCAAGGCGATCGCTCTTGGACGATATCGCTACCATGAACATGGAGCACTTGGCGGACTACGGAGACCCGGAGATCGATACGCGAATTGCTCAATATGAGATGGCCTTTCGGATGCAAACGAGCGTTCCCGACCTGATCGATTTCTCGACGGAGTCTGCGTCGACGATTGAGCGATATGGCCCAGATGCATTGGCCAAGGGAACGTTTGGGAACAATTGCCTGATTGCTAGACGACTGCTAGAACGCGGCGTCAGGTTCGTTCAATTGATGCATGCCGGATGGGACCAGCACAACAATCTCTACACCCAACTGGAACAACAATGTGCGGATACCGATGCACCTGCTGCAGCGTTGGTCCAGGACTTAAAGGAACGCGGCCTGCTGG
>JANMIS010000870.1:0-2535 GCA_031375925.1 Synechococcales cyanobacterium OTE_70_concoct_197_sub | reverse complement strand
CCATCTACTAATTCCGCTTCCAATTGCAATCTCTCTAGCTTTAACTTCGGTAAATCCGATCGCAATCGCGCCACCAAGTCAGCCTGATCTCCCTCTACACATCGCACAAAAAACATCCCAAATCCATCAGTTCGGTCGATCGATCGCACCAGTGCATCATAAGTTTCAGTCGGACCCACCACCACATCCGCATCCCAATCGATCGGCTCTACTGTTTGGACCTCGATCGGCTTTATTTCAACTGATACAGATTCGATCGGTTCTAACGATTCTTTTTCAATAGGTTCAACTGTTACAGCTTCGATCGGCTCAATCACTTCCAGAACTGCTTCCCACAGCAGCTTGAGTATACGTTTCGATCGGCCTCCTTTTTTCATGCTGCACACCTAATGAATCTATGAGATAAAGTGACGATCGCCCTTCAACTCGCTAAACGCCGACCATGCACAAACCGCGCAAAATCAAACACCTCCAACAACGTCGCCTCCGGCAGTGCGGCCACCAATGCCTCCAACCGCTCCGCCACCGGAACCCACATTTTAGACTCCGCCCGCCAAGCCACCACAAACTGTTCTAAATTCAAAACCACCATTGCGATCGTCTCCCCCGCCCCATTCACAAACTCCACCTCAAAGGCATCTTCGCCATAGCACTCCACGATCGTCCCCTGCGCCCCCACCTGCAAACCCTCGTCAGGCAAATTCACCAGCAACTCCACCACATCTAATAATTCTGGATTATTCATCACGAGTTCCTCACATACAAACTAATTAATCGAACACAGTCCAACGCATCAGGTTCCACAATCCAAGCCGTTCGTACAATCGCCCGTTCACCATTCGCGCCTACGATCGACAGATCCACATGATAGCGCTGTCCATACTCATCTGCTTTAGTCTCGATCGCCTCCCCATCCATCACCAACTGTTCAATCTGTTCCACCAGAGACTCATAATTGTCCAAGGTATATCCCAACCGCCGCCGAAACAGAACCGCCTTATGCTGTCCCCTCGGACTATCCGGATCTAACGCATAAGCAATCAACTTACGACGATCGATCGTCAATCGCGAAACCAAATCTCCTAGCCTCATGTCAATTTTACCTTTCTAGGGAACCAAAAATCTAAGCCACAACCCGATCGGGAAACCGCTCAATCAGCGCAGTCATCACAGGAGAAATCTTCCGTTTACCCAAACCCTCTGGCTTGCTCCAAGCAAATGGCGCAAGTTCCGCCGCCGACATCCAAAGCAAACGCTTCGCCCGAGTCATGGCCACATAAAGCAAACGATATTCCTCCGCCTGCTTCAGTTCCTCCGCCCGTCCCCAAGCCGTTAATAAATCCGGCAACGGCTTCCCATGAACCTGAGCGCGAATCTGAGCGCGGGCCACTTCCGAAAGCGTAAACGGACCCAAAAACTCCGCCGGACGTGGCACATAGAGTTTCCCTGGAATCATCGACTCATGTAAAAACGGAATAAACACAAAATCCCAATCCAATCCCTTCGCCTTATGCATTGTAATGATCGTCACTTGGCCCGATCGCATATACAAATTCTCACTCGACTCCATCACCACAGGTTCAAACTGTTCCAAACTCACAATCTCACTCAACACCGTAATCAATTGCCCTAGCGATTGCTCCTGCATTTGCTGAGACAATCGCTCACTTAACTTATCAGTGGTCGCCAACTCCGCTTGATCGTAATCCAAGGTATAAGCAAAGAATGAAATGATTTGGTATAGCGGAAGTTCAATCCGAGACTTTAACAGACTGCGACAAATCCGGCTCGCTACTTGAGCTTCAGCGCTTAATTCTGGATCTAACGGGCTGGGATATAAAAACTGTTCCGGTGAAATTGCGATCGAATTCAAATCCTGCGTCGGAATCCGTTTGTGCGTCAATAAAATCTTCAACGCCGCTTTTAATACATCAGGTGAATGGGGCCGATCGCAAAACTGCAACAACGCTAACATCTCCGCCGGAATATGCGATCGACGTTCCTGTTCACCCACTTCAAAAATACCTAACTCCGGTTGCAGCCGCCGTAACTCACTCGCCACAAATCGGCCTTGATCATTGGTTCGGACCAAAACAGCCGCACTGCGATCGGGCTGCACAGTCAAAAGCTGAACTATTCGATCGCCCATTCGCGCTACCGATTGATAAGTATCCGTAGGGCGATGAAGTTCAAACCCCGAAGCTTCGGGTTCAGGATTTGCATTGGGTTGCGGATCATCAGCGGGAACGGGTTCAATCATTTGCGATCGAAACGGCAACTCCTTCCCCAGTTTTCGCTGCGTCGCATTCGCCCAATTCAACACATAGTTCGCCGCCTCCAAAATCACCGCACTACTCCGTCCCGCCTGCGTCATCTCCGCCAATCCACCTTCAAGATCGCAGGTTTCACAAAACGATCGAAAAAACACCGGGTCCGCAGGTGTAAATGTTGAATTAATCGCCTGATTTGGATCCCCCACCCGAATCAAATTCTGCACCCCATCCTGCATCGCCAAAATTTCCAACAACTGCGTCT